>JAEVHO010000033.1 GCA_016802835.1 Micromonospora sp. ATA32
CGGTCGCTGGGCGGCGGCGCTACGGGCGCTGGTGCCCGGTCTGGCGGGGCTGAGCGGCATCCCGCAGCGGACGTTCACGCTGCCGAACATCGCCGGGGGGTGCGCTCTGGTCGGTCCTGCCATCCTGCTGCCGGCGCTACGGCCAGCGGCTGCTGGGGCGGATCCCGCGCCGGTTCGTCCGCTCCGGGGGAAGTGCGGCGGGCGCTCGACCTGGTCCGGCGGCGGGGCGCCGTGGCGGTCGTCATCGGTCGCTGGGCGGCGGCGCTACGGGCGCTGGTGCCCGGTCTGGCGGGGCTGAGCGGCATCCCGCAGCGGACGTTCACGCTGCCGAACATCGCCGGGGGTGCGCTCTGGTCGGTGACGGTGGCGGTGGCCGGCTACCTGGCCGGCGCGTCGTACCGGTTGCTGGAACGCCGGCTCGGTCTGGGCGGGGAACTGCTGCTCGCCGTCGTGGTGGTGCTGGTCGGGGTGCGGATCTGGCGGCACCGGAGGGCGGCCCGGCGCCACACCGAGCGGCGCTGACGCCCGGGTGCCGGCGAGCCGCCGGTGGCGGCAGGACAGCGCCATCGCGGGTTCCTCCCTCGGGGGGGTGGGCCGACCTCGTCGCCCACCCCCGGGAGTGTCACAGCAGGTAGAGCGGGGTCTTCCAGATGCCGCGCCCGTGGGTGGCGGCGTACAGGCTGCCGTCGATGCTGACGTGCAGGTCGAACACGGCGGTCAGCGGCAGCGCCTGCTGGCCGCTGCCCGGCTGCTGGCCGACCCGCCGCCACCGGATGGTCTCCGGGGTGGCGCGCCGGTCCGCGACGAGCACGCCGAGGTCGGTGCTGACGACCAGCTTGTTCCCGACCACGACCACGTCGGTGGCCGGTACGTCGGGGAAGCCGACCGACAGGTCCGTCCACGCCACCGAGACGCTGGTGCCGGTCCGGGTCAGCTTGCCCCGGTAGACGTGCTTGACGCCGGCCCCCGGCCCCTCGATGAAGCGCCGGTTGAACCCGTTGAAGACCAGGTAGATGGTGGAGTTGCTGCGGTCGGTGGGGTCGAACGTCACCGCGTTGGGGTAGCGGTTGGGCAGGCCGGTCATGTCCAGCTCGGTCCAGGTGCCGCCCCAGTTGGTGGCCACGCCCCGGGTGAACCCGGCGCTGTTGCAGTTCGCCTCGCCGCACCAGGCGGCCAGGTAGGTGTCCTTCGACGCGTCGGCCGGCGCCTTCGGGTCGGCCACCCCGTCGAGCCCCACGATCAGCCGGCCGCCGTCCTCGTCGAGGGTGTACAGTTTCTGCCAGCCGTTGTCCGCGTCGGCCGTCGCTTCCTCCGGCGTGTACGCGAACGCGAGGCCGTGCTGCCAGACGGAGTTGCCGCCGGCGACCCAGCGCTCACTGCTGCCGTCGCGGGTGTTCTTCGAGCCGCGGATGGCCCGGAACGGCGCGGTGAAGCGGGAGTTGATGTCCGGCACGGTCACGTCGAAGATCGCGCTGGTGGTGCCGTTGCTGCGGCCGCAGTTCTTGGTCAGCCACAGGTTGAGGTTGGTGTACTCGTCGAGGATCTGGCAGCCGTTGCGCGGGTTGACGACGGTGTCCCCGCCGTCACCGCCGAACGGGCTGACCATCTTGCGGGCCCCGGCCCGCAGCAGCGAGCCGCCGTTGTCCTGCAGGCCGCCGGCGACGGTCACGCCCCGCCGGTTCGGGTCCTTGCCGGTGCCGACCGAGTAGTACTGCAGGGTGCGCAGCCCGTTGTTGTGGTTGGTCCAGTCCAGCGCGTGCCCGGCCGCGTCCTCCCGGCTGGCCGCCGGGGCCCGCGGCCGGGAGTAGACCCCACCGTCGTTGCCGACCAGGAGGGTGCCGCCCATGATCGCGATGGAGTGCTGGTCGGAGTGGGTGGTGGGCGGGCAGCCGCCGGTCGGGTCGGTGATGTCGAAGCAGGGGAAGTAGAAGTTCCAGTACGGGCCGACGGTCTTCCAGGTCCCGCCGCCGTCCTCGCTCTCGTAGACCTCCTCGAGCCCCAGGTAGACGTGCCGGGGATTGGCGGGGTCGACCTCGATGAAGTTGTTGTACCAGGCCTGCACGCCAGGCTGGTACGTCGGCAGGGTCTTCAGCGCCGAGCCCGAGTTCGCCAGCTTGGTGGAGTCGGCGATTCGGACCCAGGGGCCGAGCACCCCGCCGGTCGAGCGGAACGCGCCCTTGAGCACGGACGGCTCGCCCTCGATCAGCTGCTCCGGGCTCTCCTGCACCAGGTAGTAGCTGTGTCCGTCGGCGGAGACGGCGAACTCGGCGTTGCCGACATCGGCGTTGTCGATGTCGCCGAGCAGGTTGACCCGGCTGAAGCTGCCGGCGCCGCCACCGGTGGTGGAGATGTAGTAGCCGTTGTACGCCGCGCCCGAGCGCCAGGCCGAGTTGATCAGCACCGTCCGGCCCTTGGAGCCGGGGTCGACGAGCACGTCGTTGACGATGTTGTCGTACGGCTTGGTGATGTCGCTGTCCGACGCCGGATTCGGCATGAACGCCAGCTGCCACCGCTCGCCGTGCCGCCGCTCGTCGGTCGAGTGCCGCCACAGGCCCCGGGTGGTGGCCGCGTACACGTGGCCGTAGCCGTCGAACTTGAGCTGGTTGATGCTGCGCGACTCCAGCTCGTCCCCGCCGACCCGGTCGGCCTGGGAGAAGCTCCGGGCCTGACTGGCCTGCCGCAGCCGGTAGACGCCGGCTCCGGTGTAGCTGGTCGCCCCGGTGTTCGCCTCGCCGGTGGCGTACCAGAGGGTGTCCGTCTTCCCGTCGTAGACGAGGTCCCCGGTGGAGAGCGCCAGGATGCCGTCGGAGATCGGCGTCCAGGTGCCCCCGTTGAGCTTCTTGCGGAAGACGCCGCCGTTGGCGCCGCCCGCGAAGACCTGCCCCTTGCCGGCGGCCAGCCCGGTCACCCGACCGGCTACCAGCCCGGCGCCGCCGCCGGAGTTGGAGAAGTTCGGGTCCCGGTAGTTCGGGTCGTCGGCGTCGTACGGCTTGTCGGTGACCTCCGTCCACGGCGCCAGCGTGCCGGGGAGCCCGCGCAGGTCGGCCAGCGCGTCGCCGTACTCGCCCGGCTCGACCGAGCCGTACGGCGCCAGCCGTGCCGACGCCTCCTGGGCGGCATACGGCTTGATCCCCCGGGGACCGCTCTCCTCGCCCTCGTCCCCGCCCGGTTCGGCGTGTGCCGGGCTGACCGTCGCAAGCACGGTGGCCAGGGTGGCCACGGCGGCGACGAGGGTGCGTCGGCGGTCCGACCGGCGATGTTGAGTAGTGCGCATCGCGCTCCTCCCCACAGTGGGCGTCGAGGGACGCCCTCGTTGGCGTCCAGCCCGTCTCGCACGCTAGCCATCGATCACGGCCAGGGGAAGTGACCAGGATGGACTCGGCCGGGCGGCCAGCCTTTCGGCCCAGGTGACCTCCCTTGATCGTCTGCTGTGGAGGCGGAACGGCGCCACCTGATCGACGTCACGGCGGCCCCGTGGCCGGTTATCTCCGCCCCGTCGCCTCAGCACGGGTCAGCGGGAGGTGAGGGCGGCGGTGACCCGGACGGCCTTGACGATGGCGGGGATCGAGCCGATCAGCAGCACCAGCCCCCAGACGATGGCGATCACGGCGAAGACCACCGCGCCGAGGTCGTCGAGGATGCTGACCAGGATGACCGGCACCAGGTTGTGCAGGAACTCGAGCACGATGGGGCAGAGCAGGGTGGTGAGGATCAACAGCACCAGGCCCTTGTTCTGCAGGAAGCGGGGCTGGGCGAGGACGAGCAGCGCCACCCAGGCGAGCTTGAGCAGCAGCACCAGGCCCAGGATCAGCGAGGCGTCGCCGACCGGGAAGAAGCCCCAGAGCGCCAGGTAGGCCAGCGTGCCGAAGGGTGCGGCCAGGAAGAGCGACACCATGATGGACAGCTCGATGAAGGCGACCACCAGCAGCACGAGCGAGCCCAGGATCAGCAGGATCGAGAAGATCAGGGTCGCCACCCCCTGCACCCGGCCCTGGATCCGGTCCGGCACCACGAGGCTCAGGCAGAACAGCCCCGTCGTCCAGATCGCCACCGCGTCGATCAGCGCCAGGTAGGTGGTGCCCCGCCCGGACGGTTCGGCGACGTCACCGACGCCGCCGAGCTCCACGCCCAGGTCGCCCGCGCTGTCCCGCAGTGCCCCGCTGGCGTCCCCACCGCCGGTCAGCAGCCCTGAGCCGAGCTCGACCATGACCGCCAGGACCACGGCCAGCAGCGCCAGCAGCAGGAAGGGTTTGCGCAACTCACCCATGGCGGACCTCCTCAGGGGCCGGGCGGGTCAGGACGGGGCGACGGTGACCGTGCACGAGCCGAGCCCGGGGCAGGTCAACCTCACCGCGGTCCGCTTGTCGACGGCGATCCGGGCGACCGCGCCGGCGCCGGGGAACGGCTCCACCTCGTCCTCGACGGTGACATCGGCGTCCCCGGGCGCGGGCGCGTGTACGCCGAACGTGGCCGGGCTGCGCAGGAGCAGCGTCCGCAGCCCGCCCGGATCCTCGATGGTCAGCACGCAGTCGCCGGTGAACGCGAAGCCGTCGCCGCTGCGGGAGCAGTCCCCGGTGACCGTCGCCGGGTCCACCGCGGACCGGTCGCCGCCGAGCCGGCCGAGCCAGCCGACCACGCCGCCCCGGGCGTCGGGGTCGCCCCGGTCGCCGGAACCGGTGCCGACCGCGATCACGAAGAGCGCCACCAGGGCGACGGCGAGCACCGCCAGCAGCGCCTTCTGCCGTCCGCTCATCGCCGGTCGGCCAACTGGACGACCTCGGTGAAGCGGATCGCGTCCACGCCGGCGAAGTAGCTGTTGGTGCCCTGGGTCTTGCCCACCGCGATCAGGGTGACCCGGTGCGGTCCCTTGGCGAGCCGGACCGTGCCGACGTCGAGCCAGTCCGTCTTGATCACCGTCGGGGTGAAGCCGAAGAAGGCGCCGCCGACCTGGCTGCCGTCGATGGCGAAGACGGTGTTGGCGTAGTCGAACGAGGTGGTCCGCACGTTGGCGAACCGCCACGTGGCATCGGCGGGGATGTCGACGGTGAGGCTCACCTGGTCGCCGATCGCCAGTCCCTGGAAGAACAGTTGCTTGTCCTGCGACCAGGTCACCCCGCAGCAGTTCGGCTGCACCACGACCGTCGCCGCGGTGCCGGACGGGGACTCGACGACCGCGCCGGGCACCAGCGACTCGGCCTCGAGGGTCACCACCTGGGGCGCGCCGGGCTTGACGTCCTCCGGGCGGGTCACCAGGTAGACCGCGACCGCGCCGACGAGCAGGACCAGCGCCGCCGCGGCCGCGATCCACGGCCACGGCGTGCGCTTCGCCGGGGCCAGGGCCTTCACCTCGTACGTCACCCGGCCGCTGGAGCGGGAACTCTCCTCCGGCGCGGTGTTCGCCGAGTACGCGAACCCGGTCATGTCGTAGCGGCGGGGCGGTGTACCGGGCGGGACGGTGAGGCGTACCAGAAAGGAGACCGAGCCCTGCCCGGGCACCACCCGCTGCGGCTCGGGCACGGTGAACCAGGCGCGCTGGGAGCCGTCCCCGGGCGCCACGTCGAAGACGACGGTGTCCGGGGCCTCCCCGGGGTTGGAGACGGTGAAGGTCAGCTCGCCGGTGTTGCGGGCGTCCAGAGTGAACTGCTCGGCGGCGGCGACGACGGCCCATTCGGTGGTCATGACGGCTCCTCGGGTTCGGCAGCGTCTGCGGCCGGTGGCCGGGACGCGACGGTGATCTCGACGGTGGTGGCGGCGGGCTTCTCCGCCTCGACGATGCGGGTGATGACGGCCAGGTGCCCGGCGGCGGCCGGTGGCACCCGGACCACCACGTGGAACGGCCGGTCGGCCGGCTCGTCCAGGACGAACCCGGTGACGCCGGTGGCCACCTCCAGGGCGGTCCGCATCCCGTACGGGGTGCCCCGCCAACGGGCCATGCAGCGCGCCGTGCGCGACCAGGTCGCGCAGCCGGCCCACCGGCAGCGGCAGCGGGGCGTCCGGCCGGGGCGAGGCGACCACGTGGTCCATCGCCACCCACCGGCTCAGGTAGGCGACGAGCCCGTCCGGTGCGCGGTACGGGGCGAAGAGCGCGTCAACGTCGGCGAGGATCGCCTCGTCCGGGGCGTGCAGCGCCTCCATCACGTCCAGCAGCGCCCACAGCACGCTGCCGGGTACGCAGGCCCGCTGGTACGCGGCGGGCAGCAGTCGCTCAATCGCCGTTCGGCGCATCCTGCCGCACCACCTCGATGTCGTGCTCGCCGGAGCAGAGCAGCCAGGTGTCCGGGACGGTCACCACGTCGGCGGTGGCCTGGTTGGCGCTGGGCGTCCAGTCGACGGCGTCGGCGCTGCGGTGCACCCCGCGCTCGCCGGCGGCCAGGATCAGCCGCTCCGCCCCGCCTTGACCGCCACCGCCGGGACCGCCACCGCCGCCTGGAGCGCCGCCGGTCGCCGTGGCGCCGCTGGTGGCGGCGATCGCGTCGACCGGGACGAACCGGGTGCGGTCCCGCAGCGGCAGCCCGCAGTTGACCATCACCGGCTGCCACTGCGGCTGGGCGGCGAGGGTGTCCAGCCGGACCACCCCGCCGCTCTGCGTCGCGGCGACCGCGAGCGGGCCGGTGAAGGCCAGGTCCCGGCAGGTGCCGCCGATCCAGCCGGCCTGCATGGCCTGCCACTTCACGTCGGACTCGAACAGCCGGGTGCGGAAGCAGCCCTGCCCGGGCTTCTTCGGGTCCGGCTCGCCCGCGCCGCTCCAGAGCAGGGTCGCCGGGCCGTCGTACTGCACGGCCAGCACCCGGTTGTCGGTGTTGGCCAGCCCGACGTGGGCGAAGCTGCCCCGGCGACCGGCGTCGGTGGACAGGTAGACCCCGAACCCCGCCTGCGCGGCCACCGCCACGCCGGGCGCCCCGCGCTCGGAGACGAAGGCCCGCACCGCGTAGAAGCCCCGGTCGGCGTCGGCCGGGTCGACCAGGATCTGCAGCGGTACGGACCCGGGCAGCAGGGACACCTCGTACAGGCCGGTGTCGGTGGCCAGCAGCAGGGCTCCCGCGCCGTCCCGGTCGATCCAGGCGAGGTCCTGGATCCGCGAGTCCAGGTCGGTGAGCAGGGTCCAGGTCTCGCCGAGGTCGGTGCTCAGGTGCACCCGGGAGCCGCCGGCCGCCCGACCGGTGACCACCGCGACGGAACCGGGCCGGGGGATGATGCCGGTGCGTACCGGGGCGGGGCGGGGACCACCCGGACGACGCTCTCGCCGTCGAACCGGCCGGCCGGCTCCCAGCCGGCGCCGGCGTTGCTGGACCGGAACAGCACCGGGCCGCGCCCGGCGTACCAGGTCCGGGCCTGGTACTGGTCGACCGCGAGGGTACGCACCTCCGCGTCGGGCGCCTCGTCGACGACGAACCGGACCGACTCGACGTAGCGCACTCCCGGCTCGGCGTGCTCCAGCATCCGGTACACGTTGGACGCCCGCAGCGGCTCGCCAAAGGCCCAGCCGGCCGGGTTGAGCGGGGTCGGCAGCGGGCTGAGGGTCTGGTAGAGCCGGTCGTGGATCCGCCGCCGGACCGCCTCGGCGTCCTCCTCCCGGCGGACCACCACCCGGGCCCGGATCGAGACGGCCTTGTAGCGTCCCCAGCCGGCCCGGCAACTGGTGCCCAGCGCCCGCCGGCTTTCCAGGTCGGTCTCGACCCGGCGGCGGGCCTCCTCCACCTCGTGCTCGCGGAGCACCGCGACGGGGAGCCGGCCGCCGGGCCGGGCCTCGTCCGGCACGTACGGCACCAGCACCACCTCGACCTCGCCCGGGCGGGCGAAGCTGTAGACGGCGGCGCGGGTGAAGGCCCTCGCCCGGGCCACCGCGCCCGAGCCGCGGCCAGGATCTCGAAGTCCCGGGCGGTGACCGCGCGCTGCTGGGCGAAGAACTCGTACGGCCCGCGCACCAGCGCCGACTCCAGCGACTCCATTTCCCGTCCGCCGCTGGCCGGCTCCGGGTTGTCCGCCCGCAGCCCGGGCAGCGGGTCACGCAGGCTGGTCAGCGTGCCGGCGGCCACGTTGCCCGCCGGTCCGCCGCCGGCCCGGTACCAGAGCCGGACCTGTCGGCCGGCCGGCGCACCGCGGCCACCGTGACCAGGCCGGCGCCTGCCGGTGTCCCGTCGTCGGCGCGCAGGTCCAGTGCGGGCGCGAAGGTGACCGTGCCGGAGCAGCGGTGACCAGGTAGACCTTCGCCTGCGGGCGACGCCGGCGAAGCTGCCCACCGGTCGCCAGATCTCGAAGGTGCGCCCGTCGTGCTCCCGGGCGGCGCGCCCAGCTCCACCGAGCCGGCCGGCACCTCCACCCCCGAGCAGCAGATCCAGCGGCTCGGCGGTGTGCGCCAGCGGCGCCCGGGCGGCACGCAGCACCTGGCCGGGCTGGCCGGTGCCGGTGCCGAGCAGCTCGGCGTCGACCGGCTCGCAGTGGTGCATCCGTACCGTCACCTCGGCCTGCCCGGCGGCCAGCAGCGCCGGTTCGGTGGTGACGAAGACGACCGGCCGGGGGTCGGCGCCGCGCGCGGCGGCGACCCGGGTGCCGGCCGGGATGCGGACCGCGCCGCGGTCGCCACCGGTCCGGGTGAACCGGACGTCGACCCAGGCCACCGAGGGCGCGTGCCGGGCCACCCCGAGCAGGTTCAGGAAGGAGACGTACGCCTTCTCGGGCAGCTGATTCAGCCGGTAGATCATCACCTCGGTGAGGTGCGCGAACGCCTCCAGCAGGGCGATGCCCGGGTCGTGCGCGGACAGGTCGGTCCAGCCCGGGCAGGACTGCCGGATCCGCTCCCGGGCCTCGGTGACCAGGTCGAGGAAGGCGCGGTCGTCCAGGTTGGGTACGGGCAGCGTCATGTCGGGTCTCCCTCGGCTCGATCGCCGCCCGGCCCGGTGAGCGGCGCGCCGTCAGCCGGCGGGTCCACATCGTCGGGCAGCAGGTCGACGGAGAAGATCAATTGACCCGGGGTGAGGCTGGCCCGGACCCGGTAGTCGAGCCGGATCACCAGCCGCCACGGGTCGTCCGGGTCCGGTCCGGCGTCGACGTCGATCACCTCGATCCGAGGCTCCCACCGCCGGATCGCCTGGCGTACGTAGTGGATGGCCAGCCCCGCGGTGGTGTCGTCGTTGGGCGCGAAGACCAGCCGGTGCAGCCGGGAGCCGTACCCGGGCCGCATCAGCCGCTCACCCGGGGTGGTCGACAGCAGCAGGAACAGCGCCTGGCGTACCGTCTCGTCGCCGTCGGTCATGGCCAGCCCGCCGGCTGCGGTCAGCGCGAGCCCGCCGGTGGCGCCGGCGTCGAAGCCGGCGCCGAGGAACCGGAACGCCCTCACCGGTCGGCCTCGACGACGCCCTGCCGCGCGTCGCGCACGGTGTGGTGGACCAGGCCCGGCGGGGTGCCGTCGGTCAGGCCGTCCAGGTTGTCCAGGACCACCCGGTGCCCGTCGACGCGCAGCCAGTCGCTGTAGCCCACGGTCACCTTCAGCGTCTTCCCACAGGGCTTGATGGTCGGCCCGTAGTTGGGGCAGGCGGTGATCTTCCGTCCCTCCGGGTCGTGGTCCACCAGCACCGGTATGCCGGCGATGGTCAGCCACTGCTGGGACGGCCGGTTCTCCACCCGGCCGTCGTGGTCGCAGGTGATCACCGAGTCGCGATGGATCCACCGCATCAGCCGCCTCCTCCACGATGGGCGCGGGCCCAGCGTCCGGGCCTGCTCGGCGGCGTCGCCGGCTCCTCGGTCGCGTCGGCGCGCAGGAAGTCCACGCTGCGGGCCCGACGACCATCGCCCGGCCGGGCGCGGAGAGCACCAGGTCGGCCGCCGAGTGCAGGGTGGTCAGCTCGGGGGTCATCTCCAGCCAGCTGCCGGCGTCGGTGGCCAGCCGCAGGGTTCTCCGCCGTCGTCGATGACGATCGACTGCCCGGTGCCGGTCCGCATCGACCAGCGCTTCGCCCGCCCGTCGACGATCCCCGCGTCGTACGGCTCGACCGCCCCGAACAGCGAGCCGAGCACGATTCCGGAGGCCGGTTCGCCGCCGGGGAGCACCACCAGCACGGTGTCGTCCGGGTCGGGCAGCGCGACGATCCCCTTGCCCCGCCCCGCGCCCGGGCAGACCACCGCCAGCCAGCCGGCGTCCAGGTCGCCGTAGGCGGGCAGGGTCAGGCGTACCCGGCCGAGACGCTCGGGATCGTCCACGTCGGTGACCGTGCCGAGGGTGACCGCCGCCGGGGAGACCGGGGCGGGTGGCGGCGGGGCCGGCGGGGCGGTGCCGAAGCGGGTCAGGTGGCCGTTCGCGTCGACGGTGTGCACCACCTCGGTCAGCACGTACACCCCGGCGACCTGGTCGGCGACGCCGGTCAGCGCGATCCGGCGACCGGGTCGCAGCGCCGGGTTGCCCTCGGCCACCCCCCTCGGCGGTGACCAGCGCGGCGACCCGGTCGTCCAGCTGAGCCTGGGCGATGGCGGCGAGCTCGTCGTCGCTGCGGCCGGGCTGGTCCACCGCGGTCCGCACCCCGTCCGCGCCGACGTCCGCCGGGTCGGGTCGCAGCGCGATCCGCCGCCCGGAACGCGCCTCGTCGGCCCGCTGGGTGATCGGCTCGGCCCCGCTGCGGGTGCCAGCCGAGCGCGGCGCTGTCGCCGGCGGCCCGGTCCAGGTTCGCGCAGACGCGCAGCGAGAAGACGGTACGCCCGAGCGTCAGGTCGACCGGCTCGCCGTAGCCGTCGAGGGTGACCAGCCGCAGCCGGTCCCCGTCGACCACCAGGTGCAGCCCCGCCCGGCCGGTCGTCTCCCGCAGCAGGTCGAGGTCGGTGTGCCGGTGCTGGAGCAGCCGGTCCAGCCGGGGCCCGTCGGCCTCCGCGTCGACGTTCAGGCCGAGGTCGCCGCAGAGCTCCCGGGCCAGGTCGGCGGCGGTCATCGACTCGAACACCCGCAGCTGCTGCCGCTTGCGCAGCCGGTGCAGGGCGTCGTACGCCCGGATCCGGAGCACGGCGGAGCCGTCGGCGGCGTACTCCAGCTCGACGCAGGTGACCTCGCCGGTGAAGAGCGCTTCCGGGTGACCGTCGAGCCGGACGGCGAGGGCCGCGCCGGTGGGTACCAACGGGTCGAGGGCGGCCTGGCCGGGGCCGGTGGCAAGGGCGAGCTCGCACTGGGTCGGCTCGTCCAGCCGGGCGGCGACGCGTACCGACCGGAGCTGCCGGGTCGCCGCGTCGGGTAGCGGCACGCCGTCGACCAGCACGGTCGGGGCGCGGGGCACGGTGGCGGTCATGGCAGTCCACCTTCCGTCCGGGTCGGTCCGACGCCGCCGGTGACCGGGGCGGCGCCCGGTGGGGCGGCGACGGTGAGCGGGGGCACGGCGAGCGTGGTGCCGGCCGGCACGGTCAGCGGGTCGGTGATCCGGTTGTGCTGGGCCAGCAGCCGCCAGCGCAGCGGGGAGCCGAGGGCGTCGTGGGCGAGCAGGTCGAACCGCACGCCGGAGTAGCCGGGCCCGGCGGCCCCGTCGCCGGCGGCCACCACCGCCGTGCCGGGCACCGCGGCGGGGGTGGCCGAGGCGGCCAGCTCCTCCTCGAAGCCCTCCCGCGCCTGATCGGCCGACTCCGCCACCCGGACCAGCTTCAGCCGTAGCCAGGAGCGCCGGGGCGTGCCGGTGAGGGTGAACCCGTCGAAGCGTTCGGCGATCGCGGCGATCACCCCGGCGCAGCGCCCTTCCCCATCACGGTGGCCTCGTGTCGGAGGGTACGACCGCCGAGGACGGTCCAGGTGCCGGCGGCCACCAGCACCGCGCGGGCCACCGGATGCCGCCGGGTGGCCACGGTGGCGGCCACGCCGAGCAGGACCGGCATGCCGACCGCGACCGAGGTGAACGCCACTCCGGCCGCCGATCCGGGCGGTAGACCCGCTGTTCCAGGGCACCGGCCGCCCGGCCGAACCCGGCCACCGGGTGCCACCGGCGTGGGTCGCCGAGCAGGGCGTCCAGGGCGTAGCCCGCCACCAGTCCTGCCGCGTTCGCCGCGGCGGCCCTCTGCCGCACTCGCCACCACCTCCGGCCGGCCAGCCTAGCCCCACGGCGGGGTGACGAGTCCTTCGTCGTCACCCGCCCCCCGTACGCGAGCTCAGGCGGGTACCGGCACCCGGCCGCGACCCCGCCGGCCCCGCCCGGTCGGCGTGGCCGCAGCCTCGTCCGGGACCGGATCGAGCTCGCCGCCGGGCGTCCCCGGCTCGCCCGGCAGCGGTGCCAGCTCGTCCGCCGGCTGGTCGCCGTCGTCGTCACCGGGCCCGTCGTCACCGTCCTCGTCCTCGTCGTCACCACCGGCGTCGAGCTGGTCGTCGAACGGGTCGGCCAGCCCCTCGAATCCGGCGGTGGCCAGGCCGGCGCCGACGGCGCCGGAGACCGACCCACCGCGCCCGGCCTGCGGGGCGGCGAACTCGGACAGCTCGAAGTCGTCGTCGAAGGCGCGGTCGTCCGGCGGGATCGGGGCCTGGCCGGGCGACACCGGCTCGGTCGGCTCACCGTGCACCCGGCTCTCCCCCTCCGCGTCCTCCACCGTGCTGGTCGCCATGCCGGGCCGGTTGCGCAGGAACCGGCTCCGACCCCGGGACAGGTCGTGCCCGACCGCCACCGCCTCCAGCTCGTAGAGGGTGCGGTGGTTGCCCGCCGTCGTCGGTCCAGTCGCGGGTGTAGAGCCGGCCCGCGACGACCACCGGGTCGCCGACCATCACCGAGGCGGCCACCCCCTCGGCGAGCTTGCGCCAGCAGTTCACGCGTACGCGCAGGCTGTTGCCGTCGACCCAGCGGCCGGTGTCCCGGTCCAGCCGACGGGCGGTGGAGGCCACCTTGAAGTTGGCCACCAGGGTGTTGCTCTGGGTGGTGCGCCGCCACTCCGGCGCGGTCAGCACGTTGCCGACGATCGTGACGTAGGTATCGAACATCGTCCCTCCAGGGGGAGATCCAGGCTTGCCGTGGCGAGTCGACTCGTGCCGAGCCTGGGCCGCCGGCCACGCGGGCACCACAGCTCGCCGCCGAGCTGTGGACGACGCGGGCCACCTGTGGACAACGACCTGATCAAGGTCCCGTCTGCTAAGGCCGGACGAGCCGGTGGCTACGACCACCGGGAACGCCAGGATCGGAGCCGCCGGCGGGGCCGCCCGGCCCAGCCCGGTTCCGGATGGACGCCGACTGGGTATGGATTTGATCAACCGAGTGCTCCACCACGGTCAACCGAGTGCTCCACCACGGCACGACGTCCGATGAGAAAGGCCAGCGACGATGATTCCTTGCCCGCTCCGTACGACCGGCTCCGTCCGCTTCCAGGGTGAGGTGCGGCGATGAGCGCCGTGGCGAACCCGGCCACCGTGGCCGAATGCCTGCGGGTCGGCGCCGGGTTCTCGCAGGGCGACCGGAACTGGATCGCCGAGCAGTTCGCCACCCTCGACGCCCGGCTGGCCGGCTTCCACGCCGACGCCACGGAGCTGGAGGTGTCGGTGAAGGACCGCGACGCCAAGGGGCAGAAGGTCACCCTGGAGTGCTGGGTCGCGGGCCGGCAGAAGATCGTCACCACCTCCACCGAGGAGGGCCTGCACGCGGCGCTCAACGACTGCCGCGACGACCTGCGGCGTCGGCTCAACGACGCGAAGACCCGGCAGGAGCCCCGGCACAACAAGCACCTGCGCGACCTGGGACAGCCCGAGGGCGGGCCCGAACAGATCGAGGCGCTGGACCTGGACGCCGAGCCGGGCGACCCGACCCGCGCCCGGGCCGACACCGAGACGGCCTGACCGAGCCGGGCCATTCGGCCCGACGCCGAACCGCCTGAGCCAGGCGTACGCCCCCGTCCGCCACCTGCGGCCGGGGGCGCGGCGCCAATGGGGGCTACCGCCGGGTAGCTTCCGGGCGTACCGTCGCGTTCGTGGAACCGGACGTGCTGGGACCGCCCTACGAGCGGCAGACGATCGAGCTGGGCAGCGACGACGAGGGGCCGGTGGTGGCCACCCTGGTCCGACGGCGGGCCGAGCGCCCGACCGGGCGCGCGGTGCTCTACGTGCACGGCTTCGTCGACTACTTCTTCCAGACCCACGTGGCGGACTTCTTCGCCGAGCGCGGCTGGGACTTCTATGCCCTCGACCTGCGCAAATACGGTCGCAGCCTGCTGCCCGGGCAGACCCCGAACTTCTGCCGCGACCTGAGCGACTACTTCCCGGAGCTGGACGCCGCCGCGAAGATCATCCGCGCAGACGACGGGCACGACACGCTGCTCGCCATGGGCCACTCCACCGGCGGCCTGATCCTCTCGCTCTGGGCGCACGCCCGGCGCGAGGCCCGCATTGTCGACGGGCTCATGCTCAACAGCCCGTTCTTCGACATCAACGCCCCCTGGCTGGTCCGTCGACCCCTCGCGGCCGCCGTCTCCCGGCTGGGCCGCAGGGCGCCGCAGCGCATCCTCCCGTTCGGGCTGGGCACCGTGTACGGCGAGAGCCTGCACGCCGACCACCGCGGCGAGTGGAGCTACGACCTGGCGTGGAAGCCGCTCGCCGGGTTCCCCGTCCGGGCCGGCTGGCTGAACGCCATCCGCACCGCCCAGCGCCAGCTGCGCGCCGGGCTGGAGATCCCGGTGCCGGTGCTGCTGGCCTGCTCGACCCGGAGCTTCCGGGGCACCAAGTGGCACGACTCGGCCACCTCGGCCGACGCGGTCCTGGACGTCGAGCACATGGTCCGCTGGGCGCCCCGGCTCGGCCCGCCACTGTGACGCTGGCCCGCTTCGACGGCGGCCTGCACGACCTGACGCTCTCCGGCCCCGCCGTACGCGAGAAGGTCTTCACCGAGGTGGGCCGCTGGGCCGAGGGGTTCCTCGGCGCCGGACCGACCGAGACGCCGGCGGAAGCGGCGGCTTCGGACGCCGGACCGCCGGCGAGCCGGCGGCCGGCCGACGAGTCCGACCAAGCGGCCACGTCCGCACAGGGCGGCTGACCCGGGGGTACGCCCCGGCGCGGGCGTCGGGCTGCCCTCAGCCGTCCGTCGCGATGGTCTCGGTGATGGCGGCGCGGATCCGGTCGAAGGTCGCCAGCGGGTGACTGCCGTCCCCAGGGAGCACCAGGCCCAGGCAGCGCAGCGCCACATCGCCGTCGTCGTTGGTGTACACGGTGAACACCGGCGCCCCGACGTAGCCGGGCGGCAGTGCCGCGGTGACCCGAACGGCGTCGCCGTCCCGGACCACCCGCTCGATCGCCACCTCCAGCGGCCGCGATCCGTCCTCCCCAACGCCGAGCGCCAGCACGAAGGCCGAGCTGGGGCCGGGTCCGACCTCGGCGATCGAGTCCGCCCGGGCGGCTATCCCGTCGCTCACCGGCTGGATCCGCCACTGCCAGCCCTCGGCGCGGCCGTGCTCGTACAGGCCCCCGGTGGGCATGATCGCCACACCGGCGTCGGGGTGGTGCACCCACCGCCGGGCGAAGTCCGGCATCAGGATCGCGTCGGAGGCCACCCCCGCCGGCTCGGTCACGCTCGCCCGCAGGCCGATCTCCCCGACCGCCGCGTGGGTGAGCACGTCGGCGGTCAGCAGATACTCCCGTACCGGGTCGCCGCCAACGGTGGGGCCGGCCAGCTCGTCGAAGAAGAACGCCGTACCGAAGTCTTCGCCCTCCCCGGAGACCTCGACCCGGCGCACCGGCAGGATGGCGCGGCCGAGGAGCTGGCACAGCTTGTAGGCGACGTCGTTCTCAACCTCCGAGTCAAGCAGCACGGAGTTGAGGGTACGGATCCGCCGCGCCCTCCGGCCTGGACTGGGCATAACCCGGGTGCTGGTCGGCCGACGTTCATGCGACCCTGATCGGCGGTAGGTGCACGGCCACCCGTTCCACCGCTCGGCGCCCGGGCGGCGGTACCCTCTTGGCGCGACAACCATGCCGCGCGCCCGTAGCTCAGCGGATAGAGCAGGGGACTTCTAATCCCAAGGCCGCAGGTTCGAATCCTGCCGGGCGCACCACCTCCCACCAGCGGTAACACTCACCCCGGCTGCTCTTCGACTTAGGCCGGTACAACCCAGGTACAACAGCGTCAGCCGCGGGCACGCCGGGCCATGCGCGCAGCAGGGTGCGCTGTGATGGCTGCCTGGCGGGCGCTCAGCACCATCGTTGCGCGTCGGGGTCAGCGTCGACCAGGTCCAGGGCGTCATCCAACGACGGCAGGAGCCGGCCCGTCGTCGGGTCGGTGTAGCTGTCCGCGTTCGCGTCCCACTGCCGGGCGTTGCTCGGCAGCAGAGCGGACACGAGACCAGGTGGGAAAGCCACTAGCTTCCCCGGACGGCGCCAGCCACTATGTCCGAGTGGAGGCACCGGTAGTCACCCTGCGCGCGATGCGTCAAGACGAGTACGAGAACTACACGGCGCGGCGGGACATGGAGTACGTCCAGTCACTGGCCGAGACAATGCCGGCCGAGGCCGCGATGGAGAAGGCGCGGCAGGACCAAGCTCAGTTCCTGCCCCAGGGATTGGCGACGGAGCGCCAACGCCTTCTAATAGCCGAGAACACCACGGGCCAGGTCATCGGCTACGCATGGGTCGGGCTGGAGGAGCCACGAACGAAGACAACCGACACGGCGTGGCTCTACGACATCAGTGTGGAGGAGCCCTACCGGCGATCCGGCTATGGGAAAGCGATCCTCGCGGCCGTAGAGGTGGTGGCACGGGAAGCGGGTGCCGCTCGACTTGCGCTTAACGTGTTCGGCCATAACGCCCCCGCGATCTCGCTGTACCAAACATGTGGTTACGAGGTCACGACGCAACAGATGGCGAAACGCCTGTGATGGATCAAGCGGGCCATCTGGCGATGGATCCGACACTACGCCCATTGGCTGTACAGCCATCCGTACAGCGAAGATCGCCCGCCATCACTCGCTGCCCACAACTACGGATGGGCTGACGAGGCGCTTAGCCACCCGACCAGCCGCCCGTGATCTTCTTCTAATCCCAAGGCCGCAGGGATCAAGGCGGCCCGCTGGCGACCTCCGGCAGGCATCGGCCGGGCCGGCCTCCTGGAGAGACTTCCTGTGATGGGCCAGAACGTCCCTGCAATGAGCCGTCAGCGGCAATCGCCGAGGACCTGCGCCAAGGCGTGTGAAGCTTGGCGAAACATGCCCGGGTTGGTGTCCCAGTAGTACGGCAGCGCTGACACGGCCTGATTGAGCGCCCAGCCGCGGCCACGCAACCACGACGCGTCGTCCACGTTGAGTTCGGTGCGGAACCGCTGGCGACTGGCGCCTGCGAAGACGTTCCATGCCGCTTGCAGGTCACAGGCGGGATCACCGATGTTCAGGCCACCAAAGTCGATGACTGCCGACAGGCGACCGTCGACGACGAGCAAATTTCCGGGCAGCAGATCGCCGTGCACCCAGACCTCCGGGCCATCCCACATCGAGGCGCCGAGCGACTGCTGCCAAGAGCGGATCGTGGCGTCGCCGTCGATCCGGTCGCCGAGCTGCATGACCGACCGTCGGACGCCTTCGTCAAACTCGGCTAAGGCTCCTCCTCGATGGCGCGCGGGTCGTGGGAACGCACCGGTGGTTTCGATCCGGCGCAGCGCGGCCACGAACGCGGCGAGATCCACGGCCGCCTGGTCTGGATCGTCGATCGTGCCGTTCGCGTTTTCCCCCGGCAACCACTCGTACACCGACCAGTCGAAGGGGTAGCCCTCCGCGGGATGCCCCAACGCGAGCGGCACGGGCAACGCGAGCGGCAGGTGCGGGGCGAGCTTCGGCAGCCATTCCGCTTCCCTCGCCGCCTGCTTGGTGGCCCACCCGATCCGGGGCAGCCGGGCAACCAGGTGATCACCGAGCCGATAGATGTCGTGATCGGTCCCGTACGACGCGACCGAATCGATCGGTAGACCGGCCGAGCGCGGGAATTGTCCGGCCAGGAGGCGACGTACGAGCTCGGCATCGGTCTCGATCTCGTCGGGATGCATCTTGATCGCGGCCATCGCGGCCATCCTCAGGGAACCGTCCGGCTGCGGCAACCGAGTTCGCGGCCGTACCGCCTTCTACTCAGCAGCGCCGGAGTCGGCCACGTACGTGCCGCGCTGCGGCAGGGTGACCACCAGCCCTCGCTCCCGGAGCAGCGCCACCGCCGCACGAACCGTGCCCCGAGCCACGCCGTAGGTCTGCCGGAGCTGCGTCTCGCTCGGCAGCGGCTGCCGAGGACGCAACTCCCCGGCGCTGATCTGCCCGGCCAGCGCGTCGGCGAGCTGCACATACAGCGGCGTCGGATTCATCGGATCGACCACCTCCGAAGCCTTGCGGACGTCCAGGACGGCCAGCTTTTACGGTACGTCTCAGACGTCTTGTACGAGTAGAACAAGAAGGCCCTCGGCATCGCCTCGCAAACCACGAGTGTCGGGAGAGCCCCTGATGAGGACCTGGCCATTCCACCGCCGCCTTGCCCCACCCATCGACCTCACCGGGCCGGCGACGGCCTACCCCAACCGCTCGGGAGCGCACCCTCCGCGCCCGATGGCAGAGGAAACACCCCAGGGAAAAAAGTCGGCGTCGACCCGGAATGGGACCAAAGCCAGGCGGCTCTGGTTCTGGCGCTGCAAGCCCGAGACGTCCATGCCGCTCCCCCGCCGTACGCCGAACGAGCGGCCGACCTGGGCGACCGCGCCGACCGCCGTCCACCCGACGACCGATCCCGGCCGTCCGGGCAACCTGACCCGGGCCCAGGAGTGGCGGGCGAACGGCGGACGCTGGTGACCCGCGCCAACCGCCCGCACCTGCCGATGCGTCCGCTGTGGCGCTGTCGGGCCTGCGGCGCCGAGTGGCCCTGTCAACCGGCCCGGCTGTCCCTGCTGGTCGAGTACCGCGACGACCGGACGGCGCTCCTGGTCTACCTCGGCACGCTGATGGCGGAGGCAGCCGACCAGCTCGCCCAGCTGAACGGCCACGCGCCTCCGGAGAACCTCGGGGACCGCTTCCTCGGATGGGCCCGCCCACGCGGATGACCGGTCGACGGCTGGCGCGGCATGAGGGCCTCCACCAAGATCGACGGTGTCGTATGCTGCGCCGGTCATCACGGGGGCCATGGGGGATAAGACATGCGACGCTGGCTGGGCGCCGCGGCTTCGGCCGCGCTCATCACGACCGCGCTGTCCGGCTGCGGTACGCCCGACGGCACGGACGGCGACCTCACCGACGACTGGCGCCCGGTGGCGCAGGCGCAGCAGTTCACGCCGAAGGTGGGCGACTGCCACGTAATCGCGGACCCCACGAGTTACCTCACCAGCTACCAGCCGGTCGACTGCGCCCGCTCGCACCTGGTCGAGACCTTCCACCTGGGCACGTTCACCGGCGCCCTCGCCGACCGGCCGATCCCGCCCCGGGTCGGCTCGGCCGCACTGCGGCCCGCCTTCGCCGACTGCGACGCGAAGGCCACCGCCTTCGTCGGCGGGGACTGGCGCGGTACCCGGCTCTCGGTCCAGGTCGCGCCGGTCTCGCCGCCGGGTTGGGCGGGCGGCAGCCGCTGGTACCGCTGCGACATCGCGGAGGTCGCCAGGGTCGAGGGTGGGGAGATCCAGCACGCTGGCAGCCTGCGTGACGCGCTCAAGGGCACGTCCCCGCTGGCGCAGACGTGCATGGACGAGGACCGGTTCGGCAACCTACGGCCGGCGGGCTGCGGCACCCCGCACCGCTACGAGTACGCAGGCGTCTGGACCGCGCCGGACGGGCAGTACGCCACTGTGGACCGGGACGAGGACGGGATCCACGCCCGGTGCCGGGAGGTGATCGCGAGGTACGCGAAGGTGCCGGTCGACCGCTACCTGCGGTACCGCACCGGAACCCAGTACGTGCTCCCCGCCGAGAAGGCCTGGACGCAGGGCGACCGGGGCGTCCGGTGCTACTTCTGGTCCGGTGGCCGCAAGCTGACCAGGTCGATCAAGGGCGGCGGCACGAAGGTCCTGCCGGTCAACTGATCCGGGCCGGCGGGGCGACAGCGGAAGCCGTCCCCGGGGTCACGCCGAAGGCGGCGAGCACCTCCGGGTGCTGGAACACCACGGTCCGGCCGATGCCCCGCCCGGTCACGTCGAAGACCTGCACGGTGTGCGGCACGTACACCTCGCCGTCGCGCACGTACGCCAGCACGGCAGGCTGCCCGTTGGCAGACGTCGGCGCCATCCGCCAGTCGGTGCCGCGCATCGCGAAGACCCGGGCGATGAACCGGCCGTACGCCTCCCGGCCGACGTACCAGTTGAGCACCGGCGGCATCTCCAGGACCGCGTCGTCGGTCAGCAGCCGGGTCAACGCCGCCACGTCGGCCCGCTCGAACGCCGCGACGTACCGGTCGACCACCGCCCGGCGTGCCCGGTCGTTCGGCTCCGCGACCTGGTCCTCGTGCACGGCGACCGCGCCGAGCCGGGCCCGGGCCCGTTGCAGGCCGCTGTTCACCGCGGCCGGCGTCGTACCCAGGGTCTCGGCCACCTCGGCGGCCGACCAGTCCAGCACGTCCCGCAGGATCAGGATGGCCCGCTGCCGGGCCGGCAGCAGCTGCATGGCGGCGACCAGCGCGAGCCGCAGACTCCCCCGGGCCGCCACCACCGTGGCCGGGTCCAGCAACGCGTCCGGGACCGGCTGCAGCCACGGCACCTCCCCGACGACCATCGGCGCCTCCGGGTCGGTGCTGGCCGCGACAAAGCCGGACGGCAGCGGCCGCCGGGCCCGGGACCGCAGCGCGGTCAGGCAGACGTTCGTCGCGATCCGATGCAGCCAGGTCCGCACCGAGGCGCGCTCCTCGTCGTACCGGTCGAAGGCCCGCCAGGCCCGCAGCAGCGTCTCCTGGACCAGGTCCTCCGCCTCGTGCACCGAGCCGAGCATCCGGTAGCAGTGCGCCACCAACTCCCGCCGGTACGGCTCCGTCCGCCGGTCGAAGTCCTGACTGCTCACCGTCACTGGCCCACCCTCCCGGCACCCGGGGCGCCGCGCCCACCCGGCGCCCTACCCATACCTACCGGCCCCGGCCGGGAAATTCATCGCCCGCGCCGCGATGAGTTCCGAGGCGTCGCCCGGTAGGTACCGGCGAAGGATCGGCACGAGGAGAGGATGACCCATGACGAACACCGGAACCGCACCCACCCGGACCAGCGACAACCAGGCGGTAGGCGACGTGCTGGGCGGGATCGTCGCCGCCTGGGCGGCCAACGACGCGGACGCCTTCGCCGGCTTCTACACCGACGACGCGACGGTGGTGCTGCCCGGCGGGGTCTTCCACGTCGGGCGGAACGAGATCCGCGCCTACATGGCGGCGGGCTTCGCCGGCCCGATGAAGGGCTCCCGCTCCGTCGACGAGCAGGAGAACGTCCGGTTCATCGGCGACAAGGCCGCAATCGTGGTCAGCCGCAGCGGCTTCCAGCTGCCCGGTGAGAACCGGGTGCCCGCCGACCGGGTGCGCCGGGCGACCTGGGTGTTGTCGAAGCGGGACGACCGCTGGCTGGTCGAGGCGTACCACAACTGCCCGGCCTGACCGCGAACCCGTGGCCGCCCACCAGTCCACGGCGGGCGGCCACGGCCGGGGCGCAGTCCGTGTCCCCCTGAGCGGCCAGAAGGGGCCTGACCGGCCCGACCGCGGCGGCCGGCATGATGGACCGATGCCACATCTTGGACTGGTCGCCCTGATCGTGCGCGAGTACGACGAGGCGATCGACTTCTACGTGCACAAGCTCGGCTTCGACCTCGTCGAGGACACCGCCCGCCCCGACGGGTCGCGCTGGGTGGTGGTCCGCCCGCCGGGCGCCCGGGAGACCGCGCTGCTGCTCGCCCGGGCGGCGGACCCGCGGCAGGAGAGCCGGATCGGCGACCAGACCGGTGGCCGGGTCGGCCTGTTCCTGAACACCGACGACTTCGCCCGGGACCATACCCGGATGAGCGCGGCCGGGGTGCGCTTCGTCGAGGAGCCCAGACACGAGGCGTACGGGTCGGTCGCCGTCTTCGAGGACCTGTACGGCAACCGCTGGGACCTGATCCAGCCGGCCGGCTGAGCGGGGCCGCCGCCGCGCCGGAACGAGCGGCCGACGCGGACCGGCCACCGCTCAGCGGTCGCGCCTCCAGACCAGCAGCGCGCGGGCGTCGTCGTGCCCGTGGCCGGCCGCGTTGGCCGCCTCGCCGACGCTCCGCGCCGCGCCCACCAGCGGCAGCGCCGGGTCGGCGGCCAGGCACAGCCGCAGGTCCTTGGTGAGCATGTCGATGGTGAAGCCGGCGGTCTTCGGCGGCCCGTCGGCGAGGATCTGGCGTACGGGCGGGAAGGCGGCGCCGAGCGGACCGGCCGCGATCAGCTCGTCCACCACGTCGGGCGGCAGGTCGAGGGTCGAGGCCAGCCGCAACGCGTCACCGATGCCCGCCAGCGCCAGCCCGAGGGTCAGGTTGCGCACCAGCTTGGCCGCGCTGCCCGCACCGGTCGGCCCGACGTGCCGCACCTTCTCCGGTGCGCCCCAGAGTTCGAGCAGCGGTCGGGTCGCTGCCACGTCCTCCTCGTCACCGCCGACCAGCACGCCGAGGGATCCCTCGGTGGCCGGTCCGACCGACCCGTAGACGGGCGCGTCGACGTAACGGAGGCGGTGCTCGCGCAGCCGGGCGGCCATCTCGCGGGAGGCGTCCGGCCCGATGGTGCCGCTGTCGATCACGAGCGTGCCGGCCGCGGCGCCGGAGGCGACGCCGTCCGGGCCGAGCAGCACCTGCGCGACCGCGTCCGGGTCGGCGAGCATCAGCACCACCACGTCCCGGTCGGTAGCGGCGGCGGCGGGCGTCTCGGCCGCCCGCGCGCCGGCGCCGACGAGGGCGTCGGTCTTGCCGGGGGTACGGTTCCAGACCGTCAGGTCATGTGCCGCGTCGAGCACGTGCAGCGCCATCGGCGTGCCCATCCGTCCGAGCCCGAGGAAGGCGACCCGCAGTCGCCGCCATTCGCTCCGCATTCCGGCAGTCAACCGCATCGTCGGCCAGCGCGCCCGGCAATGTCTCCGGACCGGATCCACCCGCCCGGCGGCGACCCGGCCGAGATTCTGCGCAGCTCGCCGACACGCCGAGCACCGAGGGTGACCCGTCACAACGGAGCGTGCTATTCTCCGACGTCGATCTATGCCGTGCGGACCCGCTCGGGTCGTTGCCGGAAGGACGCCTTCCTCGATGTCGGCCGTTGCCGCCCCGACCCCGCCGCCGACCGTGCTGGACCGGCCGGCCGGCAGCGCGTTCAGCCTCATCTTCACCACCCTGCCCGCGCTGCTCCGGCTGACCTGCGGGCTGATCGGCGCGGTGGTGGCGCTGGCGGTGCGCACCGCGCCGGTCCGGGTGTCGCTGCTGGTGCCGGCCGTCGTCGTGCTCACCGCCTGGTCGATCTGGTACGCGGTGCGGGCCCTGTGCACCGGGATCGGCGGGGCGCTGAAGGCCGGCGACGTGGCGCTCACCACGGCGGCCTGCCTGCTGATCCCCTGGCTGGTGGCGCCGGAGGTGCTGCCGGGCGAGGGCAGCTGGATCGCGGTGCTGGCCAGCACCACAGTGATCAACACCCAGGCCACCGCCCCGGCGCGCTGGTCGGTGCCGGCCGGGCTGCTGATCACCGCCGCGTACGTGATCGGCGCCCACGCCGCGGGCAACCGGGCGGAGGCAGGCGCCCACGCGGCGACCCTGCTGGTGCAGACCGCCTGCGCCGCGATGATGACCGGGGTGATGCGGCGCCGGATCGGGCGCGCCGACCGGGACTTCGCTGACTACCAGCGGCTGTCCGGGGAGGCCGTGGCCGCCCGTACGCGCGGGAGGTAGAGCGGCGGCAGAACCGGGACCTGCACGACACCGTCCTCGCCACGCTC
>JAEVHO010000034.1 GCA_016802835.1 Micromonospora sp. ATA32
AGTTCTAGACAAACCCGATTATCCCAGCTCGGAGGGCACTCTCGTCACATCTCCACGCCTTCCTTGCCACAATGGACCCGTCCCGTCCACGGATCGAGGCTAAGGCCTTCCACGCACTGCCAGGATGGCGCCCGGCGAGCCGGCCCAGCCATCGCTTCTAGGGCGGAGCTGGCATAACGAGTCAGCAGCCCCGCCTTACGGCCGAGCATCCCGACCACTCTCTATATCTACCAGCCAGTGGGGCCGCGTCGGACTCAGCAGCGGGTCGATCCCGTCACAGTCGGGCGCGAGGGTCTCCACAGTTCCTTTGGGCTTCTGGCGACGCGGGCACCGCGGCAGCGTTGCTCCTGCCGAAAACCCCTGTACGGTGCCAAATCTCTGTTTCAGGCTTGTGAGCTGCGAATTTGCGAGTAGCTCAAGCTGCCCGGTGATACTCGTTGATCACGCCGCCCAGGACGCGGCGCCGCCGGATCGGCTTGTCGATCGCGACGACCACGCCGGGGTTGTAGTCGGGTGGATGCTGGTCCAGGCTCTGGTGCGGCCGGTGCCGGTCGAAGTGGTCCTCATAGTCGCGTAACACCGTGCGGGCGTGCTGTTCGTTGTAGATCAATACCCGGTCGGTGCACTCGGCCCGGACACTGCGCACGAAACGCTCCGCGAACGCGTTCGCCCGAGGTGTGCGCGGCGGGATCTTCACGACGTCGATGCCTTCGGCAGCGAACACGGCGTCGAACAACGCGGTGAACTTGGCGTCGCGGTCGCGGATCAGGAACCGGAATCGGGTCGTACGGTCCCCGAGGTCCACCACCAGATTCCGGGCCAGCTGGGTGGCCAGGCAGCGGTCGGGTGGGCCGTGACGCCGAGGATGTGGACCCGCCGGGTCGTGACCTCCATGACGAACAGCACAGACATCCGCCGCAGCGTGACGGTATCGATGTGGAAGAAGTCGGTAGCCAGTAGCCCAGCCGCCTGGACACGCAGGAATGTCCGCCAATCGGTGTCGAGCTCACGCGGGGCGGGGCCGACACTCGATCCGGCGAGGATGCGGCGGATGGTGCCGGCGCCGACCCTGTGACCGAGCCCGACGAGTTCGCCTTGGATGCGCCGGTGCCCCCAGCCGGGGTTCTCCCGGGCCAGGCGCAGCACCAGGTCACGGATCTCGTCGCTGACCCGTGGCCGTCCCTGCTGGTTCGGATAGGTCCAGCGTCGGCGGACCAGTCGGCGATGCCAGGCCAACAGAGTCGCCGGGGTGACGATACGGTGCTTCCACAGTTCTCGTGGCAGGGCCCGGACCAGCGCGGACAACACCGCGCGTTCCGGCCACGACAGCCGCGGCCGGCCGATCTGGCGTCGCAGTACAGCAACCTCGTGGCGCAGCACCAGCAGTTCCGCGACCATCGCGGCCTCGCTCCGCGTGGCCTGCCGCAGCCAGCCGAACACGCGCACCGCGCTCAAGTACAGCAACCGAACGAACACGCCCCCCATCCTGTGCGAGGGACGCGAAACATCAGCTCACACCAGGTGCGATGGGTTTTGGCACGGTACACGCCCAGCCTCGCGCCCGTCAGGCCTGTGTCGGCTGCCGCGGTTGAGGGTCAGCTTGCCTTGATGGCCACCCCATCCCGCGCCCACACCTGGCTGCCGTCCGGCCACACGACAGCAGGTTCACCGTCGGCGTGCACCTGGCCCTGCGCGTTGACGCGCACGAGGGTGGGTCGTTCGCTCATGACGGCGACGTCCACGAACGGCCACCACGGCCCGGCCGCCAACGCCACATTCCTGCATCAGGCCTGCTCCTGCTCCGGAGCCAGGTCGGCGCCAGTGCGCGCCTTCAACCACGCGAGGGCCTTGCCCCAGTCGACGTCGGCGAAGTGGGGCAGCCGGTCGGCCCGGTCGCTGAGCAGGCGCAGCAAGGAGACGGCGAGGGACTGCTCGGCGCGGTGGAACGGCACCAGCACACCGCCTGCACTGGCTCACCTTCCCGGCCGGGCAGCGTCTCGCGGACGACGCCCTCGTCGGCGGCTGCCGTGGTTCATGGACGGTTCCCTGAATGCGGCCGTGCATCAGCGTACTGAGGCCATGGCCGTCTTGGTGGGCGTGTCGTCCCGGGTCGTCGCGGTGGGATCAGTAGGTGACCTTGACCCCCATTTGCGCCCACGTGATTCGGCCGACGGTGCCGTCGTCGGCGATGCCGCGCATCCGCTGGTACCAGCGGACGCCCGCCTCGGTGCGTTCGTCGAAGTCCGGCCCGGGCGAGCCACACCAGCGGGCGCCGATGAACCGTTTGACGAAGGCGACATCCTCGCCAGTGCTGCCGCGCCGGACGGTGCGGCAGCCGGGCGCGCGTCCCGGCTGCGGCTTCGGGGGCGTGGTCGCTGCCCGCAGGGCGGCAAGAGTGGCCGGACCGACGATCCCGTCGACTGCCAGGGTTTCGCGCTTCTGGAACGACCGAACCCACGCGGTGGTCTTCGGTCCGAACACGCCGTCGACCACGAGTCGCGCACCGAGGCAGTTGGCCAGGGTCTGCAGTTCCCGCACGTCGCCGCCGCGAGCCTGGGGCCGAAGCACTCGGTCGCCGAGCCGGGTTGCCGGCGATGTGGCGATGCCCCATGACTGCTTGCTGTCCTCCAATCTCCGCTCATGGCTGACGCTTACATGGAGGTGTTTGTTGTGCGGGTTGGTGCCGGTGTAGCGGGCGGCGGCGAATCTGCGGGTACGGCTCCAGATCACCCGGTTGTAGATCACGTATTGGGTGGACGGGTGCGCGACGCAGTGCCGGACCACCAGCAGCGGGTCGATGCCGTCGACGTCGACGTCGATCGCGTTGACCGAGTCGTCGTCGCTGTCCGGGTTGTGATCGGACCGGCGGGCCTGATGGTCGGCATCGCCGATCCAGCCGTCGGAGGCGTGGTCGCGGTGCGGCCAGCGGGTGTTGATCTCCTCGCGTAGCACCCGCAGGGCGGGTGCGAGGTGCACGGTCACGTCACTCCTCCTCGTCTCCTGCGGCAAGGTCGAACTCGACCGCGTCCCCGATGAAGGACTCCGGGTCGTCGTCCTCCTCGAACACGGCCACCTGGTAGTCGGCGTCGACGTTGGCGCTGTCCATCACCGTCTCCTCCTGCTTGCGTATGAGATGGGCATGTGTCCCAGCCCGGAGTGCCCTGGCTGCGAGGACCGTCGACAGACTCGGTCCGGCAGCGGATGCGCGAATCGCCTGTCAAGGGCCCACTTCGGCGGCAATCAGTGAGTGTTGTTCCTTGGCGAGCACGGTGCGCACAGTCGCCGCAAGGCCCTCCCGGGACAAATGGACGGCCCCCTCAGGCAGCGCCGCGAGCACCCGCGCGGCCACCGCGTCGGCGAGGGCCTCTACATCCACCGGGGGTGCCGGCAGATCCGCTAGCAACGCCCGAACCTCCGCGGGATTCGCGCTTTCCCGGGCGACGACTTCGCCCAGCGCGCGGACTGTCAACACCACCTCGTTGAGCACGCCGAGCGTCGACATCCCCCGGGGGATACCACCGCCGGTGTATTGCCACGGCAGGGCCCGCAACTGCGTGGCGACCGTCGGGTCCTTCAACAGCGCGAGGAACTGCTTGGCGTCCATTCCGTTGTCCTCCGTCAGACCCCATGGGCGTTGGTCCTGCTCTGCCTCGACCGTCGCCCGGATGCCCAGGTGCAGCCGTCGCTCGCCCGGTTGCGTGCCGGTGTACGGGCGGGCGGTCCACCCGTCGTGGGCCCGCCCGCTGCGTCCCGCGTAGATCCACTGGTTGGCGGAAGGGTGGCGGGTGAAGGCCGCGAGCAGTGCGTCGACGTCGATGCCGGCAAGGTCCACGTCGATCGCGTTCACGCTGCCCCGGGTGTTGGCCCGGTGGTCGATGTGGTGACCGCCGTCGATCACGACCCGGCCGGTCCTGGCCAACGCCGTTCGATCTCGGCGCGCAGAGTCTCCAGCGCCGGCGCGAGCCGCTGGGATGCCGCCGCCTCCTGGGCGATCAGCTCGCGCAGCGCCCGCGCCTCGGCGGCTCGGTCGGTGAGGTCACCCCCGTCACGGTGGTAGTGCGACCAAACCTGGCAGCCGTTGGCCCGGGCCCAGGCGTGCATCTTCCGGTACCAGTCGGCGCACCGGCTTCCGTCGGGGTCCAGGTCAACGGGGAAACCGCCAGCCTGGGTGATCCGCGAGTGGTTGATCTCGGCGATGCCCCACGGCCGGCCCGTCGCGGCGGACAGCTCCACCATGACCGCCAGCGCGGCGGCTGGGTCTTCGTATGCGGGCGGCCGGAACGGGTTGCGGGCCGTCGGGTCGTACGGGTACCAGTCACCGAGGACGAGGTCGACTGCGTCGGCTTCGTGCTCAGGCCACCAGGTACGCCAGTTGTTGGTCCGGCGCCCGGTGGCATCGACCCGGCGTATCCACTGCAGGGTCCAGCAGACCGCGAGCTGTAGCCGGCCGTCCTGCCGGGCAGGATGGGTGCCCACCTGCTGACGTGCGCGGGTCCAGGACTGGCGGAAGATCGCCGGGGCCGGGTCACCGCCGGTCTGCTGTTCCGGCTCATGGTGCGGCACCAGGAATAACCGGCCCGTTCGTCCGGTTGCCTGCCATGCGGCGACGAACGCGGAGGCGTCCACGTCCGGATCCTTGTGCGAGACGATCACGTCGGCGTGGGCGGGCACCTGGGCCAGCGGCCGCCGTGCGTCGGTCCAGGCGGACGCAGGGAGGCCGTCGCCCGGACCGAAAAAGATCCGTACGCAGCTGGTCTCGGGGTAGGTGGCGAGCATCCCGGTGACCGGTCGTGTTCCCGGGCACCAGCCGGTCGGCATCATGGCGGCCTCCTCCTTGTCGAGCAGACGGTCGCGTCGACGGAACCATTGCGGCGCGGAGGGCTGTGCCCGGCGGCCGTGCGTGCAGTGCCCAGCCCTGATTCAAGCCACTCTCACCCGCCGTGCCTACCGCGTAACAGCGCGAAGGTTCGAGCCCGGCGGTTGCCACCCTCGGATCGACGATGAGCGGGCCGACCCGACCGGCCGGACCGAACGTCTACTCAGGCGCTTTCGGTGACGGGGACCCGACGTCGGCTTGCTTCCGTCGCCGCGGCGCGCTAGCGAGCGGAACGCGCGCCAGCCGGGGTGCCTACGACGCGCCCGGAGGCCAGTCCGCTCGGATGGTCACCGCCTGCCGGTAGAGCTGGCCGGACATCCGGTCTTGGGCTCTGCAGCACCTGCGCCGGGTGGAACACATCGTCGAACGGGGGGTCGGGGTAAGGTCCTGACCAGCTTCGACGCGTTCGCGGTGTGGTGGGGCACGTGGGGCTCCTCGACGGGTCCGCGGTGACACACGTGCGCCAGGTCGGCGACCGGGACACCGCGCGGCTACGACATCTGCGCGCTCAGGGGCGCGCCGGGAGCAGCACGATCCTCCCGGCGGCGCTTCCCGCCATCGGGCACTGCGCACTGGCGGTAGGTGCCGGGATTGATCCGCCGATCATCCGGACGGTGTGCGGAAAGCCGACAGGCAGGCCATGGAGGCCGCTCGGCTGGCCTACCGTCCAACCAGCCATTGACCGCAGGGGGCTCCGGTCGTAGCCGTACCGCCCGTCCCGCACCGTCCCGAACCCGCGCGACCCGCACCCCACCTCCGGTGAGCCGGCCGACCACCGTCGGCCCGGCTGGCCGTACGCGTGCCGGCGCCGGACCGGCCACGGCGCAGCCGACGGGCCGACCGAGTCCGCGCCGAGTGCATGTGTCCAAGGGGGGACCGCGCATGTCCACTGACGAGTTGAACGTTTCGATACCGACCGCCCGCATGGTGGGCCTCCTGCCGATTGGCGGCGGTGGAGGCGACCCCGACCCGATTCCGATCGCGCCCAAGGTCGGCATCAGCTCTCCGGCCGCCGGCGCGACCGTGTCCGGGCCGGAGCCCGGCTTCCTGCTCAGCGTCTCCGGCACCTACTCGGCCGGGAGCTACTCGGTATCGGGCGTCACGGTCAGTATGGACGGCTTCACCTACCCGGCGACCCTCAACTCGGCCACCAAGACCTGGTCGGCCAGCGTCCGCGCCTACCGGGCTGGTTCGGACACCATCACCGCCACCGTTTCCGCCGAGAACATCGACGGACCGATCGACGTGAGCACCTCCCGCAGCGTGGTGATGGCGCTGTTCAGCGCGCTGCCGGTGCTGACGATCAGCCAGCCGGTGGCCAACCAGACGGTGACCTTGCAGGAAGCCGGTGCGACCATCGCCGTCACCGCCACCACCAGCACCAACTTCGGGGCCCGCTCGATGCGGGTCACCTGCGGCAGCCAGACCCAGAACATGACGGGGTCCGGGTCCACGTACACCGGCTCGGCGTACCTCTCGCCGCTGCCGCTCGGCCCCCGTACGGTGACCGTGAGCTGCACCGACGCGGCCGGCAACGTGGGCACCCGGGTGGTCACCGTCACTGCGGTCGACGGTGCGGCCCCGCACCCGCAGATCACCTACCCGGCGCCGGGCCTGGTCATCCCCACTGCCACCGCCTCCTGCACGGTCACCGTGACCGGCACCTCCCCCGACACCCAGAGCGGGATGTCCGGCGGGTCCGCGACCGTAGGGGTGGGACAGACCTCCACCGCACCCACCCAGACCGCCACGCCGGTCGGCGGAACGTACGCCAACTGGCGGGCCGACGTCGCGGTCACCGGGTACGGCGCCCACACCGTGTACGTCTGGGCCACCGACGCCGCCGGGAACCGCACCGGCCCGGTCTCCGTGCCGTTCCAGCTCGTCAGCACCTACGTGCCGCCGGACCTGCCGGCCCGGCTCGACGGGCGGGCCTACCTCGCCGCGCTGCTCGCCTTCGCCCAGGAGCGGGTGACCACCCCGCAGGGGGCGCTCAACACCGCCCAACTGGTCGCGGTGCTCGTCCAGCACCTCGACAAGATCAGCGAACCGGCCACTGCGGCCGCCGACGTGGGCAGGCAGGAGGTCAACCAGCTTCGGGTGCCGGTGGAGTTGCTCCGCGCCTACCTCGCCGCCAAGGGCATCTCCACCGCGCCGGGCGCCGCCGGCGAGGTCGCCTACCTGTCCGCCGCGTACGCCGCGCTGCTGGCCGCCTCGGCACCTCGTACACGGAACTGCGCCTGGCTCGGGGCGCCGCGACGGCAGACCGGCGGGCGCTCGCCGACCGGCTGGGCATCCCGCTGTCCCGCCACCCGCCCGGACGAGCTGGACAAGCTGGCGCTGGACGGCCCGGCGCTGACCGAGGCGGCGCTGGAGACCCTCTTCGGCCTGCTCAGCACCACCGTCGACCCGCTCGCCCGCAACCCCGTCGTGCCCCCGGGTGCAGGAGTGGCAGCTGGCCGGGCTGGCGGCCCGGTGGGCGGCGGCGGACCAGGCACCGCCCGCACCCCGCGCCTACGCGGTGCTGGTCGACCCCGACGTGATCGGCTCGGCCGACGTCGTCGCCGGCCCCGGCGGGGACGCGGTGCGGCAACTGCTCGCCGCACGGTCGGCCACCCTGAGCTCGTTCGCGCAGTCGCTGGACAGCGCCCGGCGCGCCGCGTCGACCCCAGCCGCCGGCCTGGCCGCGATGGTCAACCTCGCCCTGCCCGGGGTCGACCTGGCGGCCCTGGAGACCGCCGAGCGCGGCGGCACCGACATAGGACCGGCTCTGGAGGCCGCGTACCTGACCCGCGCCGGCTTCGCCTACCTGCGGCAACTGGCCCGGCTCATCGAAGCCGCCGGCACCGGAAACCCGGTCACCGAGGCGGAGTGGGCGGACGCCGTGGCGGCGCTGGTCGGCGTCCGCCGGCGGTCCCTGTACCCGACGTGGCGCGGCCAGGAGAGTGGCATCTCCATCTCACCCGCCCTGTTCCGGCCCGACCAGCCCGGCCCGCAGGTCAACCCGCTGCGCGCCGACCCGGCCGCCCGGGTGGCCTGGCAGGGCACCCTCGCCTCGCGGATCGCCCAGCAGCAGGCGCTGCTCGATGGGTACGCCGACGCGGTCGCCGCGGCGGAACAGGCCGCGCTACCGATCCTGCGGGACACGCTGCTGTCGGACCTGGCCGCCGCGCCGACCGCCGTCGCGCCGCCCGGCACCGGCGACATCGGCGAGCGGATGACCGGGCTGTACCAGATCGACATAAAGGCCGGCGGCACGCTGCGGACCACCCGGCAAGCCCAGGCCATCGAGAGCCTGCAGTCGCTGCTGTTCGCGATCCGCTCCGGCGAACTGCCCACCAACCACCCCGCCGCCGGCTGGCAGCTCACCGGCGGCCGGGCCGCCTTCGACAGCGCCTGGCGGTGGATGGGCGACCAGGCGAGCTGGCAGACCGCCATCCAGACGTTCCTGTTCCCGGAACGCCACCTCGACCCCGCCCTGCTACTGCCCCGGGCGATGCCGCCGGCCCCGATGGACACGCTCTGGTCCGGCATGGCCGGGTCCGGACCGTTTACCGCCGCCGACGCGGCCAACGCCGCGGCGGCGTACCTGGCCGCGCAGCGCGCCACCAACAGCTCCTTCCCGTCGTTCAGCTACCTCGACGCCCAGCACACCGCGGCGCACCAGAGCGCGCTGGCCAGCTTCTCCAGCACGATGGCGGCCACCAACGCGGCGCTGGCGCGGGAGGTGTTCTGGGCGGTGCCCCTGCTGATCGCGCAGCGACTGCAGGCGGCGGGGGAGTACCTGGCCGCGCTCGACTGGTACTGGCTGGTCTATCCGTACGACGCGGTGGTGCCGTCGGTGTTCCCGTCCTTGTACCACCTGGTCAACAGCGAGCTGGCGGCGCCGCCGGTCCGCCCGGACCTGACGTTCCCGCCGGGTTGGACCAACGACCTGAACCCGTTCCGCCTGATCGGCAACCGGCCGGCCCCGTACACCCGGTACACGCTGCTGGCCCAGGCGCGGTGCCACATCGACTACGCCGACGCCGAGTTCACCCGGGAGACTGACGCGTCGATCGCCCGCGCCCGTGGGCTCTACCTGACCGCCGCGATGCTGCTCGCCCACCCGTGGCTTGCGCCGGTGGCGCCGAGCAACGCCGGCGAGCCCACCCTCGCCATCCCGGAGCTGACCACCCTGGCCAACCGGGTTCAGGTCCAGCTCGCCAAGCTGCGGCAGGGCCGCAACATCGCCGGGATGGCGCGTACCCAGGGGGCGGTGGCCGCGACAGGGATCAGCCAGCCCACGCCCTACCGGTACAAGGTGCTGATGGAGCGGTGCCGGCAGTTGGTCGCCCAGGCCACCCAGGTCGAGGCGACCTACCTGGCGGCGCTGGAGAAGTACGACAGCAAGACCTTGCAGCTCTACGACGCCCAGAAGGCGCTGGCCGTCTCCGACGCGCAGGTGGACCTGCAGGCCGCCCGGGTCGCCGAGGCCGGCGACGCCGTCGTGGTGGCCCGGGACCAGCAGGCCAAGGCCGCCGTGATCGTGCAGAACTACCAGGCCAACATCGCCGCGCCGCCGAACTACTACGAGAAGCGGCTGCTGGACGGCTACGGCGCGATGCGGGACGTCAAGAACGTGATCGCGGCCGCCGACACGGTGATCGGGGTGGCCCAGGCGGCGTCCACCGCCACCGACATGTTCAAGGAGGTGTTCAGCTTCGGCGGCGCTGGCGTGGCGGGCGCCGCGATGGGCGCGGCCAGCATCGCCAAGGGCATCGCCACCGGGGTACTCAACGACCTGGAGTCGCAGATGCAGGCCAACCAGCTGATGGCCGGCGTCGAACAGCGCCGCAACGAGTGGCGGACCCAGCTGGCGGCGGCGCAGCAGGATTCCATCGTCGCGGCGGCCCAGGTCACCGTGGCCAACGACCAGCTGGTGATCGCCAACAAGGAGCACGACATCGCCCTGCTCGCGGACGCGCAGGCCTCGGCGACCCTGAAGCTGCTGACCACCCAGTTCACCAACGCGGACCTCTACCAGTGGATGAGCCGGACCCTCGGCGAGGTCTACCGCTACTTCCTCCAGCAGGCGACGGCGACCGCCCGGTTGGCGCAGGCCCAGCTCGCCTTCGAACGCGCCGAACAGCCGCAGCTGCTGGTGCAGAACGATTACTGGCAGTCGCCCGCCGAGCTGACCGCCGGTCGCGGCGCGCCGACCGGGCGGGGCTGACCGGCGCGGAGCGGCTCGCCGCCGACGTCACCCGGCTCGACCAGTACGCCTTCTCCACCGACCGGCGCCGGCTCAACCTCAGCCAGACGTTCTCCCTGGCCCAGCTGATGCCCGTGGAGTTCCTGAACCTCCGGTCCACCGGGGTGCTCAGCTTCGCCACGCCGACGCGGATGTTCGACGCCGACTTCCCCGGCCACTACCTGCGACTGATCCGGCAGGTCCGGCTCAGCTTGGTCGCCCTCGTGCCCCCGAACCGGGGCATCCGGGCCACCCTGGCGTCCAACGGGATCTCCCGGGTGACGGTGCCGCAGGCCACCGGCTTCACCGACATCGTGCTCCGGCACGAGCCGGCGACGGTCGCCCTGACCTCGCCGGTGAACGCCAACGGCATGTTCGACATGGACATGCAGGCGGACATGCTGCTGCCCTTCGAGGGCAGTGGGGTGGACACCACCTGGCGGTTCGAGCTGCCGCAGGCGGCGAACCCGTTCGACTACAGCACCATCGCCGACGTGCTGTTGACCGTCGAGTACACCGCCCTGTCCGACGTAGGCTACCGGGTGCAGGTCGTCGACCGGCTCAACCGCGACCGGGCGCGGGGCGCGGACTGCGTGTTCAGCCTGGCCCGGGACCGGCCGGACGCCTGGTACACGCTGAACAACCCCGACCCGGCGGTGGGCCGCAGCGTGACGCTCAGCCTCCGCGACGTCGACCTGCCGCCCAACCTGGAGTCGGTGACCACCACCGCGGTCACCGTCCGGCTGGTCGGTTCCGGGTCCGTACCGGCGACCACGGTGACGCTGCGGCGCGGCGCGGCCGGCGGCACGGCGACCACCGCGGACGGCACGGCCGGCAGCCGGCGCGGCAACGCAACCGGGTGGCTGCCGCTCTGCGGCACCAGCCCCGTCGGGGACTGGCAGCTCTCCTTCGGCCCGGACGCCGACGCGCTGTTCGCCGGCGGGCTCGACGACATTCTGCTGGTGATCGGCTGGAGCGGCCAGGCGCCGGTCTGGCCGGCGTGAGCGCGGACCGGAGACGACACCATGGGTAACCAGGAGTCCGGGGACCTGATCAGCCTGCCGCCGGGCGGGGGAGCGGTGCGACCGCTCGGTGAGACATTCCAACCGGATCTACACACCGGGACCGGCAACTACGCCGTACCGATCGAGCTGCCGCCGGGGCGGCACGGCCTGCAACCGACCCTGTCGTTCAGCTACAGCAGCGGCAACGGGGCCGGCCCGTTCGGGCTGGGCTGGACGCTGACCGTGCCGTCGGTGCGGCGCAAGACCGCCCGCCGCATCCCCCGCTACGACGGCAGCGACGTGTACGTGCTGGCCGGCAGCGAGGACCTGGTGCCGGTGCCCGGTGGGGGGGGCCGGCGCGCAGCGGTACCGGCCGCGCGTCGAGGCGCTGTTCGGCCGCGTCGAGCACCTGACCGCCGGCACCGACCACTGGCAGGTCCGCACCGGCAACGGGTTGCGCAGCGCGTACGGCACTCCGCGCCCGGCGGGTGCCGGCGCCGCCTGGTCCGACCCGGCCGTGGTCGCCGACCCGGACGCGGCCGGCCGGGTTCTGTCCTGGCTGCTGTCGGAGACCACCGACAGCCTCGGCAACCGGATCGTCTACACCTACCAGGGTGATCCGGCCGACGGCCGGGCCCCGCAGCGGTACCTGTCGACGATCGGCTACGCCGACTACCCGGACCCGGACGACCCGACCACCACCCGGTTCCTGGTCCAGGTGCGGCTGCGCTACGAGGCCCGTCCGGACGTCACCTGCGACCGCCGCGCCGGGTTCCCCGTGCACACCACGCTGCGGTGCACGGCCATCGAGATGTGGACCGACCCGGGCGTGCCCCGGCTGGTGCGTACCGTCGCGCTGCGCTACACGCAGGCCGACAACGGCGCGTCCCTGCTGGCCGGGATCCGGGTCACCGGCCACGACGGGGACGCCACCGAGTCGCTGCCGGAGCTGGAGCTCGGCTACTCGCGGTGGGATCCCACCGCGCACCGCTACCGCGCGCTGAGCGCGCCGGGCGGCGCGCTGCCGCCCACCGCGCTGTCCCATCCCGACCTCGACCTGGTCGACCTGTACGGCGACGGGCTGCCCGGCCTGCTGCAACTGTCCGCCGCCGGTTCCCGGTTCTGGCGTAACAAGGGCAACGGGCTGCTGGACCGGCCGCGCGCGCTGACCGCCGTACCCGCCGGGGTGGCCCTCGGCGCGGCCGGGGTGCAGCTGGCCGACCTCGACGGCGACGGACGGCCCGATCTGCTGGTCAGCGACGACCGTCGGGCCGGCTACTTCCCGTGCTCCCGGTCCGGCGGGTTCGATCCGCGCGGGTTCGTGCGGTACCGGCAGGCGCCGTCGTTCCGGCTGACCGACCCGGAGACCCGGCTGATCGACCTGGACGGCGACGGGGTGGTGGACGTGCTGCGCACCGGGGCGGTGCCGCAGGTCCACCTGACAACCGGTCGGCGGGGTGGGTGCCGCAGCAGGTCGGGGCGGGCAGTTCGGTGGCGGGTCTGAGCTTCGCCGACTCGCGGTTGCGGCTGGCCGACATGACCGGTGACGGCCTCACCGACATCGTGCTGGTCAGTGGTGGGCAGGTCCGCTACTGGCCCAACCTGGGCTACGGCCGGTTCGGGCGCCGGTGGTGCTGCGCGGTCACCTCGACCTGGCCGGGGCCGCGCCGGCCGGCGGACTGGACCAGCGGCGGTTGCTGCTGGGCGACGTCAACGGCGACGGCTGCGCCGATCTGGTCTACGTCGGGCCCGGCTGGGTGAAGGTGTGGGTGAACCGGTGCGGTCAGTCGCTGGGGCCGGGCGTTCTCGTCCGGGGCACCCCGACAGTCGACGACTCCGCGGCGGTGCGCCTGACCGACATGATCGGCACCGGCACGGCCGGGGTGCTGTGGAGCTTCGACAGTTCCCGGGCCGGCCGGATGTCCTTCCTGGACCTCACCGGCGGCGTGAAGCCGTACCTGCTGACCAGCATCGACAACCACGCCGGCACCCGCACCGAGATCAGCTACGAGACGTCGGTGCAGCACGCCTCCCGGGACGCCGCCGCCGGCCGCCCCTGGCGGGGTACGCTGCCCTTCCCGGTGCAGGTGGTCAGCGCGGTCACCACCGTCGACTCGGTCAGCGCCAGCCGGCTGTCCACCGTCTTCGCCTACCACCACGGGCACTGGGACGGCGCCGAGCGGGAGTTCCGCGGGTTCGGCCGGGTCGACCGGTACGACACCCAGCAGTTCGACCGGCAGGGCGACCTGCCCGCCGAGTCGTACACCCCGCCCGCGCTGACCCGCACCTGGTTCTACCAGGGCCCGGTGGGTCCCGAGACCGGCGACTGGCAGGAGCTGAACTTCGCCGGCGAGTACTGGCCCGGCGACCCCGACCTGCTCGGCCCCGGTGACCGCAGCACCCTGCCGGCGGGGCTGGACCGGCGGGCCCGGCGCGACGTGGCCCGGGCGCTGGCCGGCCGGGTACTGCGCACCGAGGTCTACGGCGTCGACGGGTCGTCCCGGGCGACCGGCCGTACACCGTCACCGAGCACCGCTGGGATGTGCGCGCCGTCGGCGATCCGACGCCGACAGCTGGTCCCGTACGCCGGTGGTGACCGTGGCGGAGGGCGCCAACCGCACCACCACCTGGGAGCGCGGCGACGACCCGCACACCCGGGTGACCTTCCACTGCGGGTTCGACGGGTACGGGCGGGTCCGCCGCAGCGCGGGGGTGGCGGTGGCGCGCGGACGGGACCCGCGGTCGCCCGGCCCCGGCGAACCTCCGCTGTGCACGGTCGCCACCGTCGAATACGTCACTCGCGACGACGCCACCGGGTATCGGACCGACCTGACCGCGCGGGCCGCCGGCTACGAGGTGTTCAGCGACGGCAGCCACACCCTGGCCGAACTCGAACGGGCGCTAGCCTCCGACGCCCTGCCCCGCCGGCTGCGCACCTACGCCCGCAACGGCTACGACGGGCAACCGTACGTGGGCCTGCCGCTGGGGCAGCTCGGCGAGCACGGCCTGCTGACCTCCACCACCACCCTCGCCCTCACCGCGGGGACGCTCGGCCGCGACCTGGGCCCGGACGTCTCGCCCTACCTGCGCCCGCCTGCCCCTGCCCACGGGCTGCGCGGGGAGTACTTCCGCGACGCCAGCCTCGGCACCCCGGCCTTCGTCCGGCCCGACCCGACGGTCGACTTCACCTGGTTCGGCGGCCCCGATCCGGCCCTGGCCCAGCCGGCGTTCTCCGTATGCTGGACCGGCACCCTCACCCCGGCGGTGAGCGGGACGTACACCGTCGACGTCGAGGCGGCCGGGCCGGTGCGGCTGTGGCTGGGCGACCAGGTGCTCATCGACTCCTGGTCGGACGGTTCGCCGGACGGTCCCGGGGGGCCGCTGCCCACCTCGCTGGTCGCGCTGCCCCCCCGGGGGACCGATCGTGCCGCCCCCCGAGGATCCGGTCGAGCTGCCCACCGCGACGGCGGTGGCACTCACCTCCGGCGTCGGCTATCCGCTGCGGCTGGAGTACCAGGCCGTCGACTGGGCGGCCGGAGTGCGCCTGCTGTGGTCCCCGGACGGGCAGGAGCCCGTACCGGTGCCGACCGAGGCGCTCATGCCGCCGCCCGAGGCAACCGACTGGTCACCGCGGCACCCGCAGGCCTTCCGCGACGCCATGCCGGACCTCGCCGGCTACCGCTACCAGGCCGGCGACACCGGCGACCCCGCCGGCTATTACGTCATGACGGGCGCCCGGCTCGACGTACACGACGACCCGGCCGGGCGCGGCCTGACCGTGGCGACCCGGGACGCCCTCGGGCACGAGACCCGGGTTACCCATGATGCCTTCGCGATGCTGCCGGTGGCCGTCACCGACCCAGCCGGGCTGGTCCGCACCGCCCGCTACGACTACCGGCTGCTCAAGCCAGACGAGGTGGTCGACGTCAACGGCAACCGCAGCCGCGTCGGGTACACCCCGCTGGGCCTGGTCGCCTGGACCGCGGCGCTCGGCCGCGACGGCACCCGTGAGGGCGACACCGTGGAGCAGCCCAGCGCCGTGTTCCACTACGGGTTGACGGCTTGGGAGGACAGTCCGCCGCAGGCGTGGCAGCCGAGCTGGGTGCACAGCGTCCGGCGCACCGAGCACCGGTGGAGCCTGGTCGCGGCCGAGGACGCCGCCCGCGCCGCCGCCGGCCAGCCGCCGCTGACCGACGCCAAGGTAGCCGCCATGTTCCCCGCCGACGAGGCGACCCGCCAGCCGGAGCGCTTCGTGGCCACCCGCACCTACTGCGACGGGTCCGGTCGTCCGGTGCAGACCCGCACCCAGGGCGACGACGTCGTCGTCGACGACCTGGGGGCTGCCGGCCGAGCCGAGCGCCCCGGCCGGGACGCTGACGGCGCACCGGACCGGGGTCGACCAGCCGGCGGTCGTGGTCAGCGGCCGGCAGGCCTACGACAACAAGGGCCGGGTGGTCCGCGCCTGGGAGCCGACCCTAGGCCAGGGTTGGGACTACGCACCCGGGACGGTGGACGGGCTGGCCAGCACCCGGACCTTCTACGACCCGCGCGGTGAGGTGGTCCGCACCGTGCACCCCGACGGCGCGCAGGACCTGATCGTGCGGGGCGTGCCGGTCGACCCGGCCGACCCGGAGGTATTCACCCCCACCCCGTGGGAGCACTACACCTACGACCGCAACGACAACGCCGGGCGTACCCACCCGGACGCGTCGGCGTCGTGGGCGGCGCACCGGAACACCCCGTCGAGCGCCACCATGGACTCGCTGTGCCGGATGCGGGTGTCCACCACCCGCCCCGCGCCGAACGAGGCGCTGCACACCCGGCACGAGTACGACATCGACGGGCGGCTGCTGTCCATGACGGACCCGCTGGGCCGGCCTGCCGCCCGGTTCAGCTACGACCTGTTGGGCCGGGGCTGGTGGAGCTGGGCGCAGGACACCGGCGCCACGGTGACGGTGCGCGACGCCGCGGGCGAGCCGGTCGAGCACCGCGACGCCAAGGGCGGCGTGATCCTGCACGCGTACGACCCGTTGCGCCGACAGGTGCGGGCGTGGGCCGCCGACCGGGCCGACGCGCCCACCACCCTGCGGGAGGTGACCGTGTACGGCGACGCCGGCCTGCCCACCGCGCAGGCCGCGGCGCGGAACCTGCTCGGCCGCCCATGGCGCGGCTACGACGAGGCCGGCCTGGTGACCTGCGAGGGCTACGACCTGGCCGGCCGGCTCACCAGCAGCACCCGGCAGGTGCTTGCCACCGAACTGCTGCTCTCCGCCGGTGCCGACGGCTACGTGGTGGACTGGCAGCCGGCCGCCGGGCAGACCCTCGACCAGCGGGCGGGCGCCCTGCTCGACCCCGAGGAGTACGCCACCGCGCAGACCCACGACGCGCTGGGCCGACGCACGACCGTCGTATGCCCGTCCGACGTGGAGGGACGGCGACGCGTCCTCCGCCTGCGCTACGGCCGCTCCGGCGCGCTGACCGGCGTGGACGTCGACGGCACGCCGTACCTGCGGCAGATCCTCTACAACGCCCGGGGGCAGCGGCACGCCGCCTGGCACGGCAACGGCGTCCTCACCCGCTACCGCTACAGCCGCACCACCCTGCGGTTGCTGCGCCAGCACAGCCAGGCGGCCACCCTGAACACCGCCGACGGCGGCGCGCTGACCTGGACCCCCACCAGCCCGGTCCACCAGGACCAGGGGTACGACCACGACCTGGTGGGCAACGTGCTCGCCGTGCACGACCGCAGCCCCGGCTGCGGCGTGCCGGGCGCCACCCCGGACGCGCTCGACCGGCTCTTCGGCTACGACCCGCTGTACCGGCTGACCAGCGCCACCGGCCGGGAGCACGTGGACCCGCCACCGGCGCTGTGGTCGGCCGCACCACGCGGCGCCGACCCCACCGCCACCCGGGCCTGGACACAGACGTACGACTACGACGACGTCGGCAACCTGGTGAGGATCGCTCATCGGGCAGGCGGGGGCGGCTGGACCCGCACGACGACCACGGCGCCCGACGGGAACCGGATCGTCAGCCTGGCCGCCGGGCAGACCACCGTCGATTACCGCCACGACGCCTGCGGCAACCTGGTCCAGGAAGCCGACAGCCGCCACTTCACCTGGAACGCCGCCAACCAGCTCGTCGCCTTCCGGGTGCAGGCCGACGGCGCGCCGACCCCGTCCCGGTCCAGCCAGTACCGCTACGACGCCAGCGGCGCGCGGGTGCTGAAGGTCGTCCGCGACCAGGGCGGCGGCACGGAGGTCACCGTGTACGTCGACGGCGTCTTCGAACGGCTGGCGGTGACCGGCCCGACCGGCGGCGCCGACCGGTACGACGAGGTCCACCTAACCGACGGCAGCACCCGGTTGGCGGTGCTGCGGGTCGGGCCGCCGCTGCCCTCGGACGCCCGGCCACCCGTCGCGTACCACCTGGTGGACCACCTAGGGTCGAGCGTCGCCGTGCTCGACGAGCGGGGCGACCCGGTCAACCGGGAGGAGTACACCCCGTACGGCGAGACCAGCTTCGGCAGCTACGCCCGCAAGCGGTACCGCTACAGCGGGCGCGAGCGCGACGAGGAGAGCGGACTGGCCCGGCACGGCGCCCGGTACTACGCGCCCTGGCTGGGGCGCTGGATCAGCGCCGACCCGGCCGGCCAGGTGGACGGGACCGCCCTGTACACCTACGTGCGCGGCAACCCCCTGCGCCTGGTGGACAACTCCGGCCTCGCCTCGGTGCCCACCCAGCTCGGCACCGGCACCATCGCCGACGGGCCAATGTCCCAACTCTGGGACAAGGCCGTCAACCAGGTGATGAAGTCCGAGAACGGCCGGGAGAAGTTCGTCAAGCTGGTCCAGGAGGCGTACGAGACCAAGGGCATGGGGTCCAACCGGGCCGGCGGCACCGCGATCAACGTGGCGCGGGAGACGTACTCGAAGGTGCGGACGGTGTTCGGCCAGCTGCGAGGCGAAGGGCGTCTCGCTCAAGGGGGTGCAGCTGCACCACCTGTTCGGCAAGGATGGGCTCGGCGGCCTCGCGCACAACCCATGGGGTGCCCTGGACCCCACCGGTCTCAAGGCGGTCACCGGCAACGCCGGCACCCCGGGGACCCTGCACAACGCGCTGCACGAGGCAGAGGCGGCGTTGAAGGGCAAGGCAGCGGAGATGGTCGGCAAGCTGCCGAAGAACGTCGGCGAGGCGGCCAAGGAGGTCGGTGAGGGCGCCAAGCGGCTCGGCCGCTCGCCTGCGGCGGCCGGGTTCGCCAAGCTCGGCACCATGATCGGCATCGTCGGTGGCGTCGGCACCGCCGTCGCCGGCGCCGAACTGGTGTCGGACCTGCGCCAAGGCCGGACGGTGGACGCCATCGGGCACGGGTCGCAGGTGGTGGCCGGCGGCTTCGACCTGGCGGCGATGGCCTCGACGGCCGGTGGCGGGGCCGCCGCCGGCACCACACTGGCGACCTCCGTGGCCGCGGCTCCGGTGGTCGTGGTCGGGGGTGCGGTGGCCACCGGCTTCGCCGTCGGCTGGACGGTCGGCGGGATGATCAACGACCACCTCTCCGCGGACACTCAGCACGCGATCGGCGGCACCGTGAACGAGATCGTCAACGAGGGCGGCTGGAAGCTGTTGTTCACCCACCCCTTCGGCATCGGCATGTAGCGGTACGCGTGCCGGAGGCGCCCTGACGGGAGAGTTCCTCGGCTGGTTCCACTTCCGGCCCCACCACGACCGCCCGCACGCGGATGGCGCTGCCCAAGACGGGATCGAGTTGGGGTACCGGCTGCGTCGTTCGGCGTGGGGCAAGGGGTAGGCCACGGAGGGTGTGGGGCTCGTAGATCGGGTTTTGGGTACGCGGCCTGCGTGTATTCGTTGATCAGCCTGCCCAGAATCGGGCGTCGTTGAACGCGGGCGGCGGTGAGGTCGACGACCTGCGATGGTGGGTTCGGTGGTTGCTGGCCGAGCGATCGGTGTGGCCGGTGGCCGGTGGCCGTTGTAGTCGGCGGTGTACTCGGTCAGGGCGCTCGACAGGTGCCGTTCGCCGACGATGCGCATCCGGTCGGTGCACTCGCGTCGTACCGTGCCGACCCAGCGTTCCGCGACGGCGTTCGCCCTCGGCGCGTGTGGTGGTGTGCGGAGCACGTCGATACCCGCGGCGGTGAACGCCCTGTCGAACGCCGCGGTGAACTTCGCGTCCCGGGCACGCAGCAGGAACCGCAGCCCGTCGGCGCGCTGGTCGAGACTTATCAGCAGGTTCCGGGCCTGCTGCGCCACCCAGACGCCGGTGGGATGTGCGGTGACGCCGACGACGTGGACCTGGCGGGTGGCGAGCTCGATGAAGAACAGGACGTTGATCCGTTTGAGGAGCACGGTATCGACCGTGAAGAAGTCACACGCGAGGATCGTGTGGGCCTGGGCAGTCAGGAACTGCTGCCAGGTGGGTCCGGTCCGGCGGGGCGCCGGGTCGACGCCGGCCCGGTGCAGGATCCTCCAGACTGTGCTGGCCGCGATCCGGTAACCCAGACGAGCCAGCTCACCCTGCACGCGGCGATGCCCCCATGTCGGGTTCTCCGCGGCCAGGCGCAGCACCAGCTCGCGGAGCTCCCGGTCGGCCGGTGGCCGGCCGGGCCGCGCATGCGGATAGGTCCAGTGTCGGGCGATCAGTTGCCGGTGCCAGCGCAGCAGCGTGGCTGGGGTGACGAAGAACGCTGACCATTGTGAGCACGAGCACTCGGCTACGGGCTGTTGCTCGGGCGAGTCGGCGAGTCGCCTCGATACCGTCGAGCACGGGCATGCGGATGTCCATCAGTACGACATCGGGTTCCAGCGTTTTCGCGAGGGTTACCGCCTCGGCGCCGTCGGCTGCCTCGCCGACGACCTCCAGATCCGATCGGGACTCCAAGATGGTGCGCAGGCCTGCGCGTACGACGGCCTGGTCGTCGGCGAGGAGGAGGCGAATCATGACCCGGTGAAGGAGGCGCGGACCTTCCAGCCGCCGCGGGGATCGCGCCCGGCCTCGAACCGGCCGCCGAACACGGCGACCCGCTCGCGTAGCCCGATCAGGCCCCGGCGGGCGCCGGGGCCCTTGCCAGTGCCCGCGCCGTCGTCGGAGACCTCCACCTCGATGCCGTCGGCGCGGTAGCGCAGGACCACGCGCACCTCGGCGCGGCCGGCGTGCTTGAGCGCGTTGGTGAGCCCTTCTTGGACCACGCGGTACGCGTTGAGCTCGACGCTCGCGGGCAGGTCACGCTCCTTCCCCTCGGTCTGCACATGCACCGCGAGCCCTGCTGACCTGGTCGTGGCGACCAGCCGCTCGATATCGCCCAGGGTCGGCTGCGGGTCACGTCCCGGCCCCGGCTCGTCGCGGATCAGTCCGACGAGGGTGCCCATCTCCGTGATCGCTTCCTGCCCGGCGGCCCGGATCAGCCGGAGGGCCTCACGAGCCTTGTCGGGATCACGGTCGGGACCTGCTCAGCCGCACCGGCGTGGAGCACGACAACGCCGAGGCCGTGGCTGATGACGTCGTGCAGCTCGCGCGCGATGCGGCGCCGCTCCTCGCTGGCGGCGGCCTCGGCCAACGCCCTGCTGGTCCTGCTTCAGCAGGTCGGCCCGTGCTCGGCGGCCTGCGCCTGCCCGCGTAGACGCCGTGCCGTCAGGCCCACGGCGAGCGGCAGGAACAGCGCGACGCAGGTCCACAGCAGGTCAGGCACCGCCTACGCGGCGGGCTGCCCGAGCCCCGTCGTCGCGGCGAACCCCGCGAGCACCGCCAGCGCGAATGGGAGGTTGCGGCCGTAGGCGCCCACTGAGTACGCGGCCACGAGGCCAATGAGCACGCTGGCGCCCGCCTCGTAGTGGCCGAATGCCACGTAGACGACCGCGAGCGCACCGAGGGCACCGACGAAGGAGACGAGCGGACTGATCCGCCGTACCGCCAGGAAACAGGCGGACGTCACCGCTAGCCCGGCCGACGCCCAGCGAGGCTCTGGCCAGTCCGAGGTGCGAAACGCGTCGAGCCCGGCGTAGCCGGCCAGCGAAAGCGCCAGCAGGATGTCGAGCAACGGCGACCCCGCCACGCGCCGCACAACCGAGCCGAGCCCCCGGGCCTGCATGAGCGAACAGTAGTCCCGACTCCGCCGCGGGCGCGTCTGCCGTGAGACAGATCCGGCCTCACCCGCCCGGCCGGGCAGCCTCTGACCGCGTGCAGACGACAAGGACGTCCCCGCGTCCCTACCGTCGGCACCGGTGGCCGAGCGGGTCGCCGGGACCCAACCTAAGGGAGCACGATGATGGACCGATTCACACGCGCGGGCACCGTCGCCGCGATCATGGGAGGACTGCTGCTCGCGGTCGGGTCCTTCCTCCGGCTCCTGCCGCCGCACTACGAGCACTTCTCCGACGAGGCCGTCACCGGCCCATTCGCCGTGTCATCAGCACTCCGCTTCGCCGGGGCCATCCTCATGACGTGGGGGCTGCTCGGGCTCTACCTGCGCCAGGCCGACCGAGCGGGCCGGCTCGGACTCGTTGCCGTCATCGCGTGCCTGGCCAACATGACCCTCCAGGGCGGATGGATATTCGCCGACCTCTTCGTCGCACCGACCTTCGCCGAGAGCGCGCCGCAGATCCTCAACGCCGATTCACCCGGCCGCCTGGCGGCGGCCGGCATGGCCGCGTGGCTGGCCAACACGTCCTTCGTCCTGCTGGGCGTCGCGAGCATGCGCGCCCGAGTGCTGCCGAAGGCCTGCGGTATCGCACTGGTCGTCGCCGGTGCGGTCACACTGGTTCCGCTGCCCGTCGACGGGCCCGCCTACGAAGTCATCATCGGAATCGCCTTCGCCTTCGCCGGCGTTCGCGCATTCGGGCTGCGGGCGCCTGTACCGCTGGCCACGGCCCAGCCCCCAGCCTGACGACCACCACACCCCGCCGCCAGCCGCAAAGCCGGCGGCGGGCTGCACGGTCAGGCCCGTTGAAATAGTCCCGCCATGCCGGCGGCTCGTCGACAGCCGGGAAGGAATAGCCGCAGCGGGTCAGTCAACGCCGACCAGGGCGGCTTCGCTACCCAACCCGACCAGGTGCGATCTGCCGGTGCCTGAGTCATCCGTCAAGCACAGCGGCAGGCCCTTGCGCACCCAGTGGCTGCCGTGCGACCGGAACAGTTCACAGCTTGGACCGAAGCGATCCGTCGTGTCCAGCCAGCCGTGGGCATGCACGCCCGAGATCCTCACACAGGCGCCCACCAGACGGTCCGCGGCAACATCCGCTATTGCCGCCGACCGCGCGTTCGGCGTCGCCCTGTCGAAGCCGATGAGCGTGCAATTGTGCCCAGAAGAGGACGCTGGCCGGCGCGTGGACAATGTTCGGATGGAGTTGCGACCCGAACTCTGCCCGCCGGTGGTCGGACCACAACGCATCGCAGAGCTGTGTTCCGCCATCGAGACCATCGCAAGGCTGCTGGAGCGCGGCGAGTCGGCCGACGCAGCAATCGCCGGGTTCAACGCCGAAACCGGCCATGACTACGCAGCCGATCACTTCCTCACCTACTGGAAGTCTCGTAACCTCGAGGACTTCGCGCTCGAGGCCGCCCGACCCGCAAGACCGAAGGTCGCCGACGTCACCCGCGACGAGCTAATCGAGATTGTCCGCCGGATACAGGCAGCCGACGACGACATCGACTACTACGTTCTGCTGCTGGACACCAACGTCCTGCACCCACGAGTCACCGATCTGATCTTCTGGCCGCCACCGGAGCTGGTCAACGCGTTACCCGGGGCCATCGTCGACGTGGCATTGAGCTACCGACCCATCGGTCTGTGACAGCGCGCCGCGACGCATGCTCATGCCGCTGGTCGGGCGTTCGTTCATGACCAGCAATGTCCGACTCCGAATAGAGGACGTCCCGGTCGGCGTGAGTACGGCCGCTCAGCACCACTGCCATAAACAACTGGTCGATTAGGTCGTTCTGGGGAGATTTGATTCTGTGATGGTGATCGTGTAGCTGACGTCGCGGGTGGTAAGCATTCAGGACCACTCCATGACGTAGCCATTGGTGGCTGTGTGTGATGGGTGGTGGCGGTCGGTGTCCGGGAGTGGTTAGCCGGGCGCCCAGGCTGGTGGTGTCCAGGGACGGCCGAGGATCGCGTCGCGGATCGCGGTCATGACGTCGGCGCCGTGTTTACTCACGGTGGAGATGTACCCGCGGATCGCGTACCGGTTCGTGGTGACGGTGTCGCTGGTGAGTCGCCCGGAGATCTTCTGCTGGGTCTTCGCCGGTCGCAGGTCACGTTCGGCCTGGTTCGACGTGGGTGGGATTCGCAGGTCGGTGGTGAACCGCAGGATGTCGGGTTCGCGATCGCGGAGGTCTTCCAGCAGCGCCCGGTGTTTCGGCTGTTTACGGCCGGACGCACGGGGGATCTCGGACAGTCCGATGCGGACCCCGTGGCGGTAGGCGCTGATCAACGGATCGGCGATCTGGGCGGGAATCGCCGCCAAGCGCTGTTCCCGGGCAAGGTTCGCGGCGTGGATCAGCCCGCGGAG
>JAEVHO010000035.1 GCA_016802835.1 Micromonospora sp. ATA32
GGTGACGGTCGGACCGGTCGACGGTCAGCAGGACCCGGCTGCGGGCGTGCCGGACCGCGTTGTCGACCAGGTTCGCCAGGACCCGGCGCAGCTCGTCCGGGTCGCCGACGGTCCAGTGCGGTTCCGCCGGCACCGCCACCGCCACCGGCGGGGACGGGTAGCGCCCGGCCACCGCGGCCAGCAGCGCGCCCAACTCGACCGGACCGGTGGCTCGCCGGGAACGGGGGACGGGAACCCGCCCCGCCGGCTCGCCGGCCTCCGGCCGCCCGGACCCGGAGCGGCCGCGCCGGACCCGCCGTCCGGTCCCTCCGCCGTGGCCCGAGGCCCGGTCGGAACCGCCCGCTCCTCCGCGACGTCGGGCAGCATCTCGCCGGTCTCGTCGAGCCGGGCCAGCAGCAGCAGGTCGTCGACCAGTCGGCTCAGCCGATCGGTGTCGGTGAGCAGGTTCTCCGCCACCGCCGGCCAGTCGGTCCGGTCCGCCAGCCGCTGCGCCACCTCCAGCTCCGTACGCATGTTCGCCAGCGGACTGCGCAGCTCATGCGCGGCGTCCGCGACGAACGCCCGCTGCCGGTCCGGGCCGACTCCAACCGGTCGAGCATGTCGTTGAGGGTGACCGCGAGCCGGTGGATCTCGTCCCGGGAGGCCGGCACCGGCAGTCGTCCCGGGCCGGCCGGCCGGAGATCTGCACCGCGCCGCTGCGCAGCGCCTCCACCGGGCGCAACGTCGCGCCGACCACCCGCCAGGCGACCACGGCGATCCCGGCGACCAGCAACGGGAAGCTGACCAGCAGCAGGGTCCGGACGACGTGCACGCTGTGCCGTGCGTCCGCCATCGACCTGCCGACCAGGACGGTCAGCGGCTCGGCGGTGGTGCCCGCCGGCAGGGCCACCACCCGGACGGCCCGGGGAGGCCGAGCCGGTGCCCCGATACGACGGTAGTCTGCCGCTGGCCCCGGTCGAACTGGTCGGGGCGCAGCATCGGCACCAGCCGGTCGGCGTCGATCGACGCGGCGCGTACCCGGCCCTGGGCGTCGACCACCTGGACCCGGACCTGGCCACCGGCCACCGGCAGCGGGTCGGGCAGGGCGTCCTCGGCGGCCAGCAGGGCGACCGCGTCGGCGGTCCGGAACGCCTCGGTGTCGACCGTGCGCTGCAGGGTGTACCCGAGCGCGCCGAGCAGGATCAGCCCGCCGACGGCCAGGCCCGCGGCCAGGCCGAACACCCCGATCACGGTCAGCCGGGCGCGCAGGCCGAGAGCCGGCAGCAGGCGCCCGCGGGGGCGGCGGTCCGTACGGCTCATGTGGCGAGCCGGTAGCCGGCCCCGCGTACCGTCTCCAGCCGCTCCCGGCCGAGCTTGCGGCGCAGGTAGCCGACGTAGACCTCGACGGCGTTCGGCGCGGTCTCCAGGCTGGCGTCCCAGACGTGGTCCAGCAGCTCGGTCTTGGAGACCACCTGGCCGGGTCGGCGCATCAGGTAGTCGAGCAGCGCGAACTCCCGGGTGGTGAGGGCCACCTCGGCGTCGGCGCGGGTCACCCGCCGTCGGGCCGGATCGAGTCGCAGATCGCCCACGGCGAGCACGGTGGGCCGCTCCGGCGCGCCCCGGCGCAGCAGCGCCCGTAGCCGGGCCAGCAGCACCACGTACGAGAAGGGCTTGGTCAGGTAGTCGTCGGCGCCGCAGTCCAGCCCGTCCGCCTGGTCGTACTCGCCGTCCTTGGCCGAGAGCATCAGCACCGGGAGCCAGTGCTCCTCGGCCCGCAGCCGGCGGACCAGCTCGTACCCGGAGAGGCCGGGCAGCATCACGTCGAGGATCATCGCGTCGTAGCCGCCGTGCCGGGCGGCGTCCAGTCCGGACGGGCCGGTCGACGCCACGTCCACCGCGAAGCCCTCGGCCGCCAGGCCCCTCTGCAGGGCCGCCGCCAACCGCGACTCGTCCTCCACCACCAGCAACCGCACGGGTCAAGGGTGCCACCGCCGGGCCAGCCCGCCGGGCGGCGCGCTCAGCGCACTCACAGCCACCACCGGGCAGGATGGCGGCAGGAGGTGCCACATGTCCGTTCTGAAGAGCCGTCCCGTCCTGCGTTGGCTGGTCCCGGTGACCGCCGCGGTCACCGTGATCGGGGGCGGCGCCGCCATCGGCACGTTCGCCGCCCAGGCCGAACCGAGCCTGCCGCCGCGTACCGCCGCCCAACTACTGGTCGATCTCCAGACGTCCCGGCTGGAGGGCCTCTCCGGCACGGTCGTCCAACGCGCCGATCTCGGGCTGCCGCCGCTGGCGGGCCTGGTCGGCGGAAACGACCTGACCGGCCTGCTCACCGGCACGCACACGCTGCGGGTCTGGTACTCGGGGCCGGACAAGCAGCGGCTCGCGCTGCTGGACACCCTCGGCGAGCAGGACGTGATCCGCAACGGCCGGAACGTGTGGCTGTGGAACAGCCGCGCCAACTCCGCGACCCACCGGACGCTGCCGGAGCCCGGTGCCGGGCCGGCGGAGGAGCGGGCGTTGCCGGCCACCCCGGGCGAGGCGGCCGACCGCGCCCTGGCCGCGATCGACCCGAGCACCGCGGTCACCGTCGGCCGGTCCGCCACCGTGGCCGGGCGGGACGCGTACGAGCTGGTGCTCTCCCCGCGCGACAAGGCGTCCCTGGTGCACCAGGTCCGGATCGCCATCGACGCCCGCGAGCACGTGCCGCTGCGCTTCGAGGTCTTCGCGGACGGCACCGACCAGCCGGCGTTCGAGCTGGCCTTCACCCAGGTCGACTACCGGCGGCCCGACCCGGACCAGTTCGCCTTCAACCCGCCCCCCGGGGCGACCGTCACCGAGCAGCCGGCCGGCGCCGAGCCGGGCCGCACCCGGGTGCCGCCGGCAAGCCGGGCGCGCAGCGGCCGGAGAGCGGGGACCTGCGTACCGTCGGGACCGGCTGGACCACAGTGCTGGTCGCGAAGACCGACGGCGCCGGCCTGCCCGGCGGCGCCAAGGGGCACGACCACGGCGGGCGGCAAGGGTACGGCTGGCCCGGGCGGCAAGGACGTGGCCGGCGTGCCGGGCGGTCCGGCGGACCTGTCGGGTCTGCTGGGCGGGTTGGCGAAGGTCAGCGGTGACTGGGGCAGCGGGCGGCTGCTGACCGGGAAGCTGTTCAGCGTCCTGCTCACCGACGACGGCCGGCTGCTGGCCGGAGCGGTGACGCCGGAGCGGCTCTACCAGGCCGCCCGAGGCTGAGCGGAAAGATCGACCGGCGGGGGTCCGGGTCGGCGGGAGCCGACCGGGGCCCCCGTCGCGCATGTCCGGGCGGGGCCCTGCGACGCGCGGCACGGCCGGCCTCGCGGGCTTGGTCCGGCGGCCCGGCAGGCGGTATCTTTCTCAGTTCAGGCACAAAAAAAGGACGGCTGAAAAGCCGTTCCTGCAAGGATTCTAAACAACAGGGAGACGGCTTGTCAAGGCACTCCGGCGGTTCGGGTGAGCTGCGGCACGACGACGAGGTCGGTCACGAGCAGGAGTACGTCTCGATGCTCTACCACCGGCTGGACGGGATGCGCGAGCAGGCCGCCGACCGGCTCACCGAGGAGCTGCGGGCCACCGGCGGCACGTTGCAGGCCCGGTCCCAGCGCGACGGCGCCGTCCGGATGTACGCCGACCAGGTCGAGCAGTACTCCGCGGTGGAGAACGGCCTCTGCTTCGGCCGGCTGGACGCCGACGACGACGCGCGGCGCTACATCGGCCGGATCGGCATCTTCGACACCAGCGGCGACTACGACCCGCTGCTGATGGACTGGCGGGCGCCCGCCGCCCGGCCGTTCTACCTCGCCACCGCCGCGAACCCGCAGGGCGTCCGGCGGCGCCGGCACCTGCGTACCCGGCAGCGGAAGGTGACCGGCCTCAACGACGAGGTGCTCGACCTCGCCACCGCCTCCCCCACCGCGCACGAGGAGCTGACTGGCGAAGCGTCGCTGCTCGCCGCGCTCACCGCCGGCCGGACCGGCCGGATGCGCGACATCGTGGAGACCATCCAGGCCGAGCAGGACCGGATCATCCGGGCCGACCTGCCCGGCGTGATGGTGGTCCAGGGCGGGCCGGGCACCGGCAAGACCGCGGTCGCCCTGCACCGGGCGGCCTACCTGCTCTACACCCACCGCCGGGAGCTCTCCACCCGCGGCGTGCTGCTGGTCGGGCCGAACGCCACGTTCCTGCGCTACATCTCCCAGGTGCTTCCGGCGCTGGCTGAGACCGGCGTGCTGCTGCGTACCCCCGGCGACCTGTTCCCCGGCGTCAGCGCCCGGCGTACCGAGTCCGCCGAGGCGGCGGCGCTCAAGGGCCGGGCGCTGATGACCGAGGTGCTCGCCGTCGCGGTCCAGGACCGGCAGTGGGTGCCCGACGAGCCGCTGGAGATCGACGTCGAGCGGGAGGTGATCCGGCTGGAGCCGGCGACCATCCGCGCGGCCCGGGACCGGGCCCGCCGCTCCGGCCGGCCGCACAACCTGGCCCGGGCGATCTTCGACATCGAGCTCGTCCACGCGCTCGCCGGCCAGGTCGCCGAGCGGATCGGCGCCGACCCGCTCGGCGGTGACAACCTGCTCTCCGAGGCCGACATCGCCGAGATCCGCCGCGAGTTGCGCGAGGAGCCGGGGGTACGGGCCGCGCTCGATCAGCTCTGGCCGGTGCTCACCCCGCAGCGCCTGCTCGCCGACCTGTACGCCTCGACCGACCGGATCGCCACCGCGACGCCCATGCTGATCGAGGTGGAGCGGGCCCTGCTGCACCGCGAGCCGGGCGGCTGGACGCCGGCCGACGTGCCACTGCTGGACGAGGCGGCCGAGCTGCTGGGCGAGGACGAGCGGACCGCCGCGGCCGCCGGGACCGGATCCGGTCGTTCCAGCGGGAGTACGCCGAGGGCGTGCTGGAGATCGCCCGTGGCTCACGCTCGATCGACGTGGAGGACGAGGCGGACGGCGGCGAGATCCTCGGCGTCACCGACCTCATCGACGCCGACCGGCTGCTCGACCGGCAGGAGGAGGAGGACCGGCTGACGACCGCACAGCGTGCCGCCGCCGACCGGGGCTGGGCGTTCGGGCACGTGATCGTCGACGAGGCGCAGGAGCTGTCGCCGATGGCCTGGCGGCTGTTGATGCGCCGCTGTCCGAGCCGGTCGATGACCATTGTCGGGGACGTCGCGCAGACCGGGGCGCTGGCCGGCACCCCGTCCTGGCACGACGCGCTGGAGCCGTACGTGGCGCGGCGCTGGCGGCTCGAGGAGCTGACCGTCAGCTACCGGACGCCCGCCGAGATCATGGCGGTCGCCGCCGGGGTGCTCGCCGAGATCGACCCCGCGCTGCGCCCGCCCCGCTCGGTACGCGACGGCGGCGTACCGCCGTGGGACCGCGCGGTCCCGGCCGATCGGCTGCCCGCCGAGCTGGTCGAGGCGACGGCGCGGGAGGCGGCCGGGCTGGAGGACGGCCGGCTCGGGGTGATCGTCCCGGCGGGGCGGGTCGACGAGCTGGCCGACGCCGTGATCGCCGCGCTGCCCGAGGCGGCGGTCGGCGAGCAGCCGGAGCTGGAGAGCCGGGTGGTGGTGCTCACCGTCGGGCAGGCCAAGGGCCTGGAGTTCGACTCCGTCCTGGTCGTCGACCCCGACCGCATCGTCGCCGAATCCCCCCGCGGCCGCAGCGACCTCTACGTGGCCCTCACCCGCGCCACCCAACGCCTGGGCGTCCTCCGCCCCTGCGCCTGAGGGCACAGGAAGACCGTGCTCGATGCAGGACGTAGTGGCCTCCCCTCGTCACGGAGGCCACTACGTCCATGTTCGACCGTGCTCATGCCCGGCTACTCGTCGGTGAAGTTGCCCACCTGACTGGCGGAGCTGGACTGGTCACTGGTGGAGCCGCCGGTGGGGGTGCTCATCCCGCCGGTGGTGCCGTCACCGGTGGTGGTCGGCGCCACCTTTCCGGGGTGACGCTCCGGCTGTCGGGCCACCCGTCGGACGCTCGCCGGGCCGGCACTGCCACCGGTCGTGGTGACTGCGCCCTGCCCCCGGGTCGGGCCGCCGTCGCGCAGCACATTCGGGTCGGTCGGCACGTCCGCCGGGTCGTCGGGGTCCTCGTCCTGGATGACCCGTTCCACGTCGGTGGGCGGCACCGTCACCTCGTCCAGCGCGCCCTCGCCGTACACCCCGGCGGTGAGCCGCTTCTCGGCCCGCCGGGCCGATTCCCGCACCGTGTCGTTCTCGCGCACGTCCATCACCTCGCAGAATTCCTCGGTAACCCGGTGCCTGCCCGGGCTGGTGGGCGATAAACGCCGGCCGGCGATCCGGTACCGAGGCGGCACCGGCCGGCCGAGGCGACACCGACCGTTCGACCCGGGAGCGGGCAGACCTCGCAGGTCGTCCGCGCCGGGTTCACCGGGGCGTACCGCGCTGCTCGCCTGCCCGCCGTTCCCGGCGTCCATGCTGTCCGGCGGGTTGGCGGGAACCGCCCGCCCTCAAAGGGGAGAAAGCATGCGAAGAGTACGCCGTACCGCCACGGCCGCCCTGGTCGCGGCGACCGTGACGACGGGCCTCGCCGTACCCGCGCAGGCGCGGCCACGGCAGGACCGGACATTCGACGTGCAGGCCCACCGCGGTGGGCTCGGGCTGCGGGTGGAGAACACCCTCCCCTCGAGATCCGCAACACCGGGCTACTCAAGCAGGTCACCATCCAGAGCTTCGACTGGGGCTCGCTGATCCGGATGCGCGAGATCGAGCCGCGCCTGCCGCTGGTCGCGCTGACCAACTACGACTTCCTCCAGACCGACCAGCCGGGCGCCTCGCCGTGGCTCGGCGGCCTGGACATCGACGACTTCGGCGGCGACCCCATCCGGGCGATCCGCAGCTTCGGCGCCGCGGCCTTCTCCCCCGTGCACGGCTTCCCGCAGAACGGCAAAGTCACCGACCCCGGCTACCGCCCGTATGTGACGCGCGAGATGGTGGCGCACGCGCACCGGTACGGGATCAAGGTCATCCCGTGGACCGTCGACGACGTACCGACCATGGCGAAGCTGATCGACGACGGCGTGGACGGGATCATCACCGACTACCCGGACCGGCTGCGCGGACTGCTCGCCCAGCGTGGCTACCGGCTGCCGAAGGCGTACGCAGCGGGTGATCGACCTCGGCGTGGACGGACTCATCACCGACGACCCCGACCTGCTAGTCTCCGTCGCCGTCCGCAACGGCCTGCGCTGACGTACGAGATGGCCTGACGTACGAGACGCGCTGACGTACGGCAGCGTCGGCGTACCCCGGCGGTGGCACCGCCGTGCGCGGTGCCACCGCCGCCTGCTATCTGGCCGGGGGCGGGTGTTACCTCCGCGGGTCGTCGGGTAGACGGAGGGTGCCCGCGCCATGAACGGGAACCGCGCCGTGGCCGACACGCGGTAGCGGGGCGAGGGAGTGCAGGTACGACTCATCGCATCCTGAGGAGGACCAGATGAGCACGCAGGCTGCAAGCACCAGGCCGCAGAACCGGCCGATGCAGGACGCGCCCAACCGCGCGATGAACGAGACGGCCACCCGTCCGATGCCGGCGATGCAGGACGGGCACCGTGGGCCGATGCAGGCGCCCGGGACGGAGACCAAGCCGTCGCTGCGGACGACCGAATTCTGGGTCTACGTCGCCGGCGTGATCGGTGTGCTGGCCGCGTCCTATTTGGTCGGCAAGAACTCGGTCGGGGTGGACATCTTCCGCGCGAACCAGGCCTGGTTCTTCATCACGCTGCTCACCATCGGCTACGTGGCTAGCCGTGGTCTGGCCAAGGCCGGCAGCAACTTCCGCAGCAGCGAGGAGCGCAAGGCTCGACACTGACGAGATCTGTACTGAGAGCGACGGTGGCCTCCGGGATTCCTCCCAGAGGCCACCGTCGTGTGGTCTGTCCCGTTGTGGGGAGCTATTCGTCGAAGCCGCCGAAATCGCCGCCGCCGAAGTCGCCGAAGTCGCCCTCGACGGCGTCCTCGATCAGCTCTCCGGCGACCAGGCCACCCGCCACACCGAGCGCGGCGCCGGCGACCATTCCGCCCATCCCGGCGCCCCGGCCGCGATGGCCGTGGCCGTACCCCTGCCGGGCGCCGAAGCCGTGGCCCTGCGCGCGCAGGTTGCCGTAACGGGAGGTGGTCTCGCGCAGCCAGCCGTCGACCACCTGGGCCCAGTCCACCCGGTCCACGTCCGCGTGCGAGACGGTGTAACGGCCGAAGCTGTCGTGACCGGCGCTGAGGAACCCGCCGCGCTTGTCGCACTCCAGCACGATCTCGACGCCACGCTGGCTGGTGACGAAGGTCAGCTCTACCTCGGTGATCGCCTGCGCGTACTGCGGCGCGGCGAAGAACTCGATCTCCTGGTAGAACGGCAGGGTCTGCTGCACGCCCCGGATGTGGCCGCGCTCGAGGTCGGCGTGCTTGAACCGGAAGCCGAGCCGCTGGAAGGCGTCCAGGATTCGCTCGTGCACCGGCAGCGGGTGCACGTTGACCTGGTCCAGGTCGCTCTTGTCCACCGCCCGGGCCACCGCCAGCTCGGTGCGCAGCCCCATCGTCATGCCGTGCAGCCGCTGGCCGTAGACGTCGGTGATCGGGGTCTCCCACGGCACCGGCAGCTGGAACGGGATGGCGAGCTGCTGCTTGGGGGCAAGCTGGAGCGGGCCGCTGACCGCCATCCGGTGGAACTCCATGGTGCCGGCGTACTCGGAGTCGCCGCCCTCGATCTCGACCCGGGTGACCAGGCCGATGGTGACCTGCTCGATGCTGGCCGGAGCGTCGCCGCCCAGCAGGTTGACCTGCCCGTCGAGGGCGAGGCCTGGTCGGGTGTTCGGGTTGGCCAGGACCGTGTCGACACTGGGGCCACCCACGCCGAACGCACTCAACATCTTCTTGAAGACCATCGAAACCCCCGGGGACGGACGCCGCGCTCCACCATGGAGCACGGGCGGCTGCTCAGGGCACCCTAACCCGTACGACTGTGAAGTGCCTGTGAACTCACTCTGCCTGATCGACTCGCTGCTGGCGTCAGTCCACGTCGACGACGATGAGTTCGCCGACCTGCTCGCCGATCTGGGCCCGCCCCTCCGCCGGCAGCTTGGCGTCGGTGATCAGCAGATCGGCGTCCTCCAGCGGGGCGATGGTGGCGATCCCGATGGTCTCCCACTTGGTGTGGTCGGCAAGCACGACGAGCCGCCGGGCGGCGCTGATCAGCCGCCGGTTGATCCCCGCCTCCAGCAGATTGGGGGTGGTGAAGCCGGTCCGCGGGCTCATCCCGTGCACCCCGAGGAAGAGCAGGTCGACGTTGAGCGCGCTGATCGCCGCCTCGGCCACCGGCCCGGTCAGCGCGTCGGACGGGGTACGGATGCCGCCGGTCAGCACGACGGTCTGGTCGGCCCCCGGGTTCTGATAGAGGGCGTCGGCGACGGGGATCGAGTTGGTGACCACGGTGAGGCCGCGGACGTCGGCCAGCCGGGTCGCCAGGGCCGCGGTGGTGGTGCCGGCGGAGAGCGCGATCGCCATGCCCGGCTCCACCAGGGTGGCGGCCCGTTCGGCGATGGCCCGCTTCTCCGCCTGCTGGCGGATCGACTTGGCCGCGAAGCCCGGCTCCTCGGCCGAGCCCGGCCCGGCCAGGGTCGCGCCGCCGTGCACCTTGTCGACCAGGCCGCGCTCGGCCAGCACCTCCAGGTCCCGCCGGATCGTCATGTCCGACACCCCGAACCGGCTCACCAGCTGGCTGACCCGTACGCCGCCGCGCTGCCGGATCAGATCCAGGATGGCGGTCTGCCGTTGCTGGGCGAGCATCGGGCCTCCTTCGGGTGCGAGCGGACCGGGACGACGGTACGGGGTTCAGTCGGCTTCGGCGGCCGGTTGCTCCCGGAGCACCGCCACCTCGCCGGCCGAGACGACCAGCTCGCCGTCGCAGCGGGCGCCGCCCAGCAGCTCGGTGCCGGTCACCGCCAGCCGGGCGTCGGCATCGGTGTGGTTGATGACGAAGAGCCAGCTGTGGTCGTCGGCGCGGCGGCGGACCACCTCCACCCCGGTCGGGGCGGCGGCGGCCGGGCGTACGCCGGACTCGGTGACCAGCCGGGCCACCAGCCGGTCGGTGGCGGCGTCGTCGAGCCGGGTGCCGACGTACCAGGCGGTGCCGGCGCCGACCTGGTTGCGGGTCAGCGCGGCGACGCCGGGCAGCGGCCCGTCGGCGTACGAGGCCAGCACCTCGGCCCCGGCCGGGTGCAGCCACTCGGTCCACACGTCGACCGTCGAGCCGTCGTCGAGGTTGATCCGCTCGCCCTCCCGCAGCGGGAAGAACTCCTCGGTACGCACGCCGAGCAGCTCCCGGAAGGCGCCCGGGTAACCGCCGAGCCGGATGTGGTCGTGCTCGTCGACGATGCCGCTGAAGTACGTCACCAGCGCCGTGCCGCCCTGCTCGACGTACCGGCGCAGCGCGTCGGCGTCGGCGTCGCGGACCAGGTAGAGCGTCGGCGCCACGACCAGCCGGTAGCCCGAGAGGTCGGTCGAGGGGTGCACGATGTCGGCGGTCACGCCGGCCCGCCAGAGCGCGCCGTACATCGCGGCCAGCCGGTCGATGTAGTGGACGTCGACGCTGGGGTGCGAGTCCAGCTCGATGCCCCACCACGCCTCGAAGTCGAAGAGGATGGCGACCTCGGCGTCCACCCGGCTGCCGCGTACCTCCGCGAGGGCCTTCAGGTCGGCGCCGAGTTGGCAGACCTCGCGGAACACCTTGGTCTCCGGGCCGGCGTGCGGCACCAGCGCGGAGTGGAACTTCTCCGCGCCGGCCCGGGAGGCCCGCCACTGGAAGAAGAGCACCCCGTCGGCGCCGCGCGCCACGTGCGCCAGGCTGTTGCGGCGCAGTTGCCCCGGGGTCTTCGCGACGTTGCGCGGCTGCCAGTTGACCGCGCTGGTGGAGTGCTCCATCAGCAGCCACGGGTCGCCGCCGGCGACGCCGCGGGTGTGGTCGGCGGAGAGCGCCAGCCCGACGTGTGCCTGCGGGTCGGCGGCGGTCAGGTAGTGGTCGTTGGCGACGACGTCCACGTCGGACGCCCAGGAGTGGTAGTCCAGGTACTTGATGCCCGTGCCGATCATGAAGTTGGTGGTGACCGGCTGGCGGACCAGCCGGCCCAGCACCTCCCGCTCGGCGCGCAACTGGGCGCGCTGCTCGTCCGAGGAGAAGCGCAGGAAGTCCAGCTGCTGCGTGGGGTTGGCGAAGGTCGGGGCGGTACGCGGCGGGTTGATCTCGGCCCAGTCGCCGTAGCGCTGGCTCCAGAAGGCGGTGCCCCAGGCGTCGTTGAGCCCGTCCAGGTCGCCGTGGCGCTCGCGCAGCCAGCGGCGGAACGCCTCGGCGCTGACGTCGCAGTAGCAGTGCACGTTGTGGCAGCCCAGCTCGTTGGAGACGTGCCACATCACCACGGCCGGGTGCTCGGCGTACCGGCCGGCGACGGCTTCCACCAGGGCGAGCGAGCGCTCCCGGAAGATCGGCGAGCTGGGGCAGTACGCCTGCCGCCCGCCTGGCCAGAGGATCGCGCCGTCGGCCCGGCGGGGCAGCGTCTCGGGGTGGGCGCGGGCCAGCCACGGGGGTGGGCTGGCGGTGGCGGTGGCGAGGTCGACCCGCACGCCCCCGTCGTGCAGCAGGTCGAGGGCCCGGTCCAGCCAGCCGAACTCGAACCGGCCGGGGGCCGGCTCCAGCAGGGCCCAGGAGAAGATGCCGACCGACACGAGGTTGACCCCGGCCCGGCGCATCAGCTCGACGTCCTCGGCCCAGGTCTGCTCGGGCCACTGCTCCGGGTTGTAGTCGGCGCCGTAGAAGATTCCGTCGCCCTGCCAGCTCCGCATGAGAGCAGAGCGTGCCCCCGACAGCGACGCAAGTCAACACTTTCCAACATCGAGATCAGTTACAACGTTTACCTGGTCTCGCCCTTGTTACAGCTGGGTTATCGATCCCCCACGAACCTCTTGACAGCGCCGTACGGAAAGGTAGCTTGAGGCCCCACTGGCAGTTCGTGTTTGGCAATGTGGATTCACGATGGATCTATCAGCAATGGATCTACCAGCTTTCGGACGCCGGACCCCGTCACTCACCACCGAGGCCCTTGGGCGCAGCGCACCTCTTCATCCGCAGGAGGCACAATGTCCCGTCCCCGATCCCAAGCCGAGTACCTGGCTCGACTCGTACCCCCGTCCGTCGCCGGCCTCAACCGACGCTCGCTCCTCGCCGGCGCGGCCGGCACGGGCGCCCTGCTCGGCACGGGCCTGCTGACCGGCTGCGGCGGCTCCGACTCCGGCGGCTCGGGTTCCAAGACCGTGTCCGTGGGTTCGAACCAGTCGGACCCGAAGCCGAAGGACGTGATCGCCAAGGTGATGGACGGGTTCAAGACCTCGTCCGGCATCCAGGTCGCGGTCAACACGGTCGATCACAACACGTTCCAGGAGAACATCAACAACTACCTCCAGGGCAAGCCGGACGACGTGTTCATGTGGTTCGCCGGCTACCGGATGCGGTTCTTCGCCGCGAAGGGGCTGGCCGGCGACGTCAGCGACGTGTGGGGCAAGCTCTCCGGCTATTCCGACGCCTTCAAGAAGGCCTCCACGGGCGACGACGGCAAGCAGTACTTCGTGCCGGCGTCCTACTACCCGTGGGCCGTCTTCTACCGCAAGTCGGTCTGGCAGCAGCATGGCTACCAGGTGCCGAAGACGCTCGACGAGCTGAACGCGCTCGGTGCGCAGATGAAGAAGGACGGCCTGAACCCCATCGCCTTCGCCGACAAGGACGGCTGGCCGGCGATGGGCACGTTCGACATCCTCAACCTGCGGATCAACGGCTACCAGTTCCACATCGACCTGATGGCCGGCAAGGAGGCCTGGACCTCCGACAAGGTGAAGAAGGTCTTCGACACCTGGGCCGGCCTGCTGCCGCTGCACCAACCGGACAGCCTCGGCCGGACCTGGCAGGAGGCGGCGCAGTCGCTGCAGCAGAAGAAGAGCGGCATGTACCTGCTCGGTCTCTTCGTCGCCCAGCAGTTCAGCAACGACGAGCAGAGTGACCTGGACTTCTTCACCTTCCCGGAGATCGACCCGGCGATCGGGGCCAAGGCCCTGGACGCGCCGATCGACGGTTACATGTTGGCCCGCAAGCCGAAGGAGGAGGCCAACGCCCGCAAGCTGCTGGAGTACGTCGGCTCCAAGGACGCGGCGAACATCACCGTGAAGAACGACCCGAGCACGCTGGTGGCCAACACCGGCGCCGACACCGGCGGCTACACGGCGCTGCAGAAGAAGGCCGCCGAGCTGGTCGGTTCGGCCACCGAGATCGCCCAGTTCCTGGACCGGGACACCCGGCCGGACTTCGCCTCCACTGTGATCATTCCGGCACTGCAGCAGTTCATCAAGAACCCGAAGGACATCGGCGGGCTGACCAGCAGCATCGAGAACCAGAAGAAGTCGATCTTCACCAGCTGACGGCGAGAGGGGAAGGACATCATGTCCGACCTGCCCCTGATCCAAGCGGATCGCGCCGTGCCGCCGCCGGCCCCGGTCACCCGCACGGGTGGCCGCGGCCGGCGGCTACGGCTCCTGTCCACCACCGACCGCGTGGTGATCACGCTGATGGTGCTCGTACCGCTGCTGCTCGTCGTCGGCCTGATCTGGCTGCCGGCCCTGGCCACAGTGGGGCTCTCCACCACGAACTGGGACGGCATCGGCTCACTGGACACCATCGAGTGGGTGGGCGGCCGCAACTACCGCGACGTGGTCAACATCTACCCACCGTTCGTGCCGGCGGTCCAACACAACCTGCTCTGGCTGGCCGTGCTGTTCCTGGTGGCCAGCCCGTTCGGCATGTTCCTGGCCGTCCTGCTCGACAAGGAGCTGCGCGGCAGCCGGTTCTACCAGACGGCGCTCTACCTGCCGGTGGTGCTCTCGCTGGCGCTGATCGGCTTCGTCTGGCAGCTGCTCTACTCCCGCGACCAGGGCCTGATCAACGCGGTGTTCGGCAGCAACGTCGACTGGTACGGCGACCCCGGCGTCAACATCTGGGCCGTCATGGTCGCCTCCGGCTGGCGGCACGTCGGCTACATCATGCTGCTCTACCTGGCCGGGCTGAAGGGCGTCGACCCGTCGCTGCGCGAGGCCGCCGCCGTCGACGGCGCCTCGGAGACGAAGGCGTTCTTCCGGGTGATCTTCCCGGTGATGCGGCCGATCAACGTCATCGTGCTGGTGGTGACGGTGATCGAGTCGCTGCGCGCGTTCGATCTGGTCTGGGTGGTGAACAAGGGGCGCAACGGCCTGGAGTTGATCTCCGCGCTGGTCACCCAGAACGTGGTGGGCGAGGCCAGCCGGATCGGCTTCGGCTCGGCCCTGGCGACGATCATGCTGCTCGTCTCCCTGGTCTTCATCACCCTCTACCTGGCGACCGTGATGAGGGAGAACCGCCGATGAGCACCGCGACGATGACCCGCGAACCGGACCGCACCGCCACACCGGCCCGCCGGCCGCTGCGGCCGGCCCGGGTGGTCCTGCACCTCTTCCTGAATGCGGTGGCGATCGGCTGGCTCTTCCCGATCCTCTGGGCGGTGCTCACCTCGCTACGCTCCTACGACTACACGGCGAAGAACGGCTACGTGTCGCTGGGCGGCTGGACCCTGGACAACTACGTCACGGCGTGGCGGACGGCCGAGTTCGGCAAGCACTTCCTGAACTCCGTCTACATCACCGTGCCGGCGGTCCTGCTGACCCTCTTCCTGGCCTCGTGCGTGGCGTTCGTCATCGCCCGGTTCACCTGGAAGTTCAACATCATCCTGCTCGGCCTGTTCACCGCGGCGAACCTGCTGCCCCAGCAGGCCCTGCTCATCCCGCTGTTCCGGCTCTTCACCCAGGTGCCGCTGCCGGCGTTCATGAGCGACTCCGAGCTGCTCTACGACAGCTACTGGGGTCTGATCCTGATCAACGTCGCCTTCCAGTGCGGCTTCTGCGTCTTCGTGCTCAGCAACTACATGAAGGCCCTGCCCCGCGAGCTGTACGAGGCGGCGATGGTCGACGGGGCGAGCATCTGGCGGCAGTACTGGCAGGTCACCATGCCGCTGTGCCGCCCGGCGCTGGCCGCGCTGGCCACGCTGGAGGTGACCTGGATCTACAACGAGTTCTTCTGGGCCACCGTGCTGATGCGTACCGGCGACAAGTTCCCGGTGACCAGCTCGCTGAACAACCTGCGGGGCGAGTTCTTCACCGACAACAACCTGGTCTCGGCCGGCTCGGTGCTGGTCGCGATCCCGACTCTGGTGATCTTCTTCGTGCTCCAGCGGCACTTCGTCCGGGGCCTCACTCTGGGAGCGAGCAAGGGATGACCGTTCTGCACCTGCGCCGCGCGCGGACCAGCCTGGTGCTCGACGCGCGCGGCCCGGCGCTGCCCCGGGTGGTGCACTGGGGCGGCGACCTCGGTCCGACCACCGCCGACCAGCTGTCCGCCCTGGTGGACGCGACGATCCCGCCGGTGGTGCCGAGCAGCTTCGACGGGCCCACCGTGCTGTCGCTGCTGCCCGAGGCGAGCGCCGGCTGGAGCGGCCGGCCGGGGCTGGCCGGGCACCGTGACCGGACCGCCTGGTCCACCGCGTTCCGGCTGGACGCCCTGGACGTCGAGGACGCGGCGGCTGCCGTCGACGCGGACGACACCGGCGGACCGGCCGGGGTCGGTTCCGCGCGGGTCACCGTCCGGGCCACCGACCCGGGTGCCGGGCTGTCGCTGACCGTCGAGATCGAGCTGGACCCGACCGGCTTGCTGCTGCTGCGGCACCGGCTGCGCAACGACGGCGACGGGCCGTACGAGCTGCGGGAGCTGACCCCGGTGCTGCCGGTGCCGGCGGTCGCCACCGAACTGCTCGACCTGACCGGCCGGTGGTGCCGGGAACGGTCGCCGCAACGACACCCGTGGCCGATGGGCGCCTGGGTACGCGAGGGCCGGCACGGTCGCACCGGGCACGACGCCACCCTGCTGCTGGTGGCCGGCACCGCCGGCTTCGGCTTCGGGCACGGCGAGGTGTGGGCGGTGCACACCGCGTGGAGCGGCGACCACGTCACCGTCGCCGAACGGCGGCCCACCGGGGAGTCCACCCTCGGCGGCGGTGAGCTGCTCGCCCCCGGCGAGATCGTGCTCGCCGCCGGCGAGTCGTACGCGACGCCGGTTCTCTACGCCGGCTGGTCCGGCGCCGGGCTGGACGGGCTCAGCGACGTGCTGCACACCCACCTGCGGGCCCGCCCCGGTCATCCCCGCTCGCCCCGGCCGGTGACGCTCAACGTCTGGGAGGCGGTCTACTTCGACCACGACCTGGACCGGCTGACCGCCCTCGCCGACCGGGCCGCCGAGGTGGGCGTGGAACGCTTCGTGCTGGACGACGGCTGGTTCCGGGGCCGCCGGCACGACCGGGCCGGCCTCGGTGACTGGGTGGTCGACGACCAGGTCTGGCCGGACGGGCTGAAGCCGCTGATCGACCACGTACGCGGACACGGGATGCAGTTCGGGCTCTGGGTCGAGCCGGAGATGCTCAACCCCGACTCGGATCTGTTCCGCACCCACCCCGACTGGCTGCTCGCCACGCCCGGTCGGCTGCCCCCGACCTGGCGGCACCAGCAGGTGCTCGACCTCGCCCAGCCGGACGCGTACGACCATCTGCTCGAGCGGCTGGACGCGGTGCTGACCGAGCACGACGGGATCAGCTACCTCAAGTGGGACCACAACCGGGACCTCACCGAGGCGGGCCACCACGGCCGACCCGGCGTGCACGCCCAGACGGTGGCCGTCTACCGGCTGCTGGACGAGCTGCGCCGCCGGCACCCCGGCGTGGAGATCGAGAGCTGCGCCTCCGGCGGCGCCCGGGTCGACCTGGAGATCCTGCGGCGTACCGACCGGGTGTGGGCCAGCGACTGCAACGACGCCCTGGAGCGGCTGGCCATCCAGCGCTGGACCGGGCTGCTGCTCCCGCCGGAGCTGGTCGGGACCCACATCGGACCGGAGCGGTCGCACACCACCCACCGGGTGCACGACCTGGGCTTCCGGGCGGCGACCGCGCTCTTCGGCCACCACGGCATCGAGTGGGACATCGGGTCGATCACCCCGGCCGAGCGGGCCGAACTCGCCGCCTGGGTGGCACTGCACAAGCGGTTGCGTCCGCTGCTGCACGCCGGCCGGGTGGTCCGGGTCGACCACCCGACCCGGCCGTCTGGGCGCACGGCGTGGTCGCGACGGACGGTGGCTCGGCGGTGTACGCGGTCGCGCGGCTGGCCACCTCGGTCGCGCAGGTGCCCGGGCCGGTACGCCTGCCGGGGCTGGACCGGCGGCGGCGGTATCTGGTGCGGCCCGCACAGGGCGTGCCGGAGCCGGCGACGGTGCAGCGGTCCGAGCCGGGCTGGCTGCCGGCGGGGCGTGACGCTGAGCGGGGCGGCGCTGGCGACCGTCGGCCTGCAGATGCCGGCCCTGCACCCCGAGCAGACCCTGCTGCTGGAGGCCACCGCGGTCGACTGAGACCCGCGAAGCGGACACATGGTTGACCACCGCCGACCGGGGTATCCGGGGATGATCCGGGAGCGGAAGGAGAACCACGTGGTCACCGTCGGCTACACCCTGATGTGCGAGCAGACCGGCCCGAAGCAGCTGGTCGACTACGCGGTACGGGCGGAGGCGGCCGGCTTCGACCAGCTGGTCGTCTCCGACCACTACTACCCCTGGCTGGACTCACAGGGACACTCCCCGTACGCCTGGTCGGTGCTCGGCGCGGTCGCCCACGCGACTCGCGGGCCGAGCTGATGTCGTTCGTGACCTGCCCGATCCGCCGGTACCACCCCGCGGTGGTGGCGCAGAAGGCCAGCACGATCGGGGTGCTCTCGGACGGCCGGTTCACCCTCGGGCTCGGCGCCGGCGAAAACCTCAACGAACACGTGGTCGGCGGCTGGCCGCACGTCCAGCAGCGGCACGAGATGTTCGAGGAGGCGTTGCAGATCATCCGGCCGCTGCTCAACGGCGAGACGCTCACCTTCTCCGGCAACCACTTCGACGTACCGGACGCCTTCGTCTGGGACCGGCCGGAGCGCCCGGTGCCGATGGCCATCGCCGCGTCCGGCCCGTCGTCGGCGGCGCTGGCCGCCGAGTACGGCAACGGCATCGTCGCCACCGAGCCGGACCGGCGGATCATCCAGCTCTACGACGATGCCGGCGGCGCCGGCCAGCCCAGGTACGGCCAGGTGGCGATCTGCTACGGCCCGGACGAGGCCGAGTGCCGCAAGATCGTGCACGACCAGTTCCGCTGGTTCGGCATGGGCTGGAAGGTCAACGCCGAGCTGCCGGGACCGGACGCCTTCGCCGCCGCGACCCGGTTCGTCCGGGAGGACGACGTCGCCGAGGGCATCTCCTGCGGCCCGGACACCGACGCGCACGTCGCCGCGTTCCAGAAGTTCGTCGACGCGGGCTTCACCCACGTCGCTATCGTCCAGGTGGGCGAGGAGACCCAGCCGATGTTCCTCGACTGGGCGCAGGATGAGCTGCTTCCCCGACTGCGCGGGCTGTGAGGTGACCTGATGCGTATCGGCAACACGGAGATCCGGCCCGCCGGCGGCGGCCTCGGCTGCCTGCTGATGATCCTCTTCTCGATCCTCGCCTCGGTGGTGCTCACCGTCCTGCTCAACCTGGTCCTGTGAGGCGGTCGCCAACGTAGCCGGCCGCGACCATCGGGAACGCCGGCTCAGTTGGGTGTCAGGTCCAGGTCGCGACGACCGGGTAGTGGTCCGAGGCGCGGTCGGTCACGGCGTCCCGGACCACCCGGCAGTCCCGGGTCAGCTCGGCGACCCGCGCCGTGCCGAGCAGGTAGTCCAGCCGCATCCCGGAGAACTCCGCCCCACCGTGCCGGGTCGGCACGGTCAGCCCCTCGTCCCCCGGCGCCGCCGCCCGGAACAGGTCGACCAGCCCCACGTCGAGCAGCCGGGCGACCGAGCGGGTGTCCACGGTGCGGCCGTCGCGGCGCAGGTGGCGGGCGCGGTAGTGGGCCGGCAGGCGGGCGACCCGGTCGGCGTGGTCGACCGTCGGTTCGAGCGAGTTCAGGTCACCGGCCAGCAGCGCCAGCCGTCCCCCGGTCCGGCGGACCGCGGCGGCCAGCCAGTCCGCCTCCGCCAACCGCCGGCCACCAGAGTACGGATTGAGGTGCGCGCAGAAGACGGTGAGCGGGCCGGCGTCGGTGGCCAGCACCACCCGCCCGGCGGCGTGGTGGAAGGGCCGGCGCACGGAACTCGCGGCGAGGGTGCGGATCGGCGGGCGGACCAGCACGGCCACCGGCTGACCGAACCAGGCCCGGGCCAGGTGGGGGCGCATCCCCACCTGGCCCGCGAACCGGGTCAGCACCTCGTCACGGTCGAAGCCGCGCAGCTCCTGCAGGGCCAGCACGTCCGGCCGCTGGTCGGCGACGACCCGGGCCACCAGGGCCAGCCGGTCAGAGCCGTTGCCGTCGCGGCCACCGGTCCTGATGTTCCAGGTCATCACCCGCAGCATGGCCGGCGGTCAGTCCACCCGGGCGGCCTTGGCGAGCTCGTCGTCGAGGCCGCCGACGTCCTCCGACCCGATGGCGGGCTGGTTGCCCTCCCGGACGTCGGCGTTCGGGCGGACCACCCAGTAGAGCAGGCTGATCCAGAGCGCGCCGAGCAGGATCGCGCCCATGAAGTCGGTCGGGTGGTGCATCCCCCGGTACATCCGGGAGGTGGCCACGCCGAGCGGCATGATGACCGCCAGCGCGACGCTGATCCAGCGCCACCACCGGTCGGTACGCCCCATCACCAGGATCGCGATCGCCGCGTAGAGGCAGATGGTGGCGGCGATGTGGCCGGACGGGTAGGACGAGGTCGGCATGTGGCCGTCCAGGTTCTCCACCGGCGGGCGCGGGCGCTGGACCACGCGGGCGCTGGCGAGGAAGAGGCTCAGCTCGCCGAACATCGCCAGCACCACGAAGAGCACCGGCCGCCAGCGCCGCCACACCGCGAGGACGATCGGGCAGAAGACCAGCGAGACCAGCAGGATCGCGTGGGTGTCCCCGAACTTGCTCCACCACCAGCTCAGATCCGTGAGGGTGTCCGTACGGCGCTCGGCGAACCACTGCGGCACCTCATTGTCGAGGGTGGCGAAGAAGGTGCCCTTGGCGTGGTAGCTGACGTACATCCCGAAGGCGTAGAGCGCGCCGAAGACCAGCACCCAGCCGACCAGCAGCTCCGCGACGGACGAACGGGGGTGCTCCAGCAGGTGCTCCTCGCCCGGAGCGGGGCTGATCTCGTCGCCCGCCTCCGGCTCCAGGCCCTCGGTCAGCGGGGGCACCGTCCGGCCGCGTTCGCGGCGCCAGAGCCGGAAGGCGTACGCGGTGACGCCGAGCCAGAGCGCGCCGAGCAGCCAGCCGGCGAGCACGTCGGAGACGAAGTGCACGCCCAGCGCGATGCGGGTCAGCCCGACCAGGGTCACCAGCACGGCGACGATCGTGATGGCCGGCTTGCGCCAGCGGGGCGCCATCGCCGGCAGGAAGACCAGCAGCAGGGCCCCGTACGCGACGAAGGAACCCAACGCGTGCCCGCTCGGGAAGCTGTTGCCCGGCGCGCTGGCGATCGGCAGGTCCAGGACCGGGCGGAGCCGGCCGACCAGGCTCTTCAGCGAGGGGTCGAGGATCAGCCCGCCGACGCCGGTGATGATCAGGTAGACGGCCAGCCGGGGCTGCCGCCGGATGAGCAGACCGATCACCGCGATCGTGATCAGCCAGATCAGGATCGGCCGGCCGCCCAGGTCGGTGATCGCCTGCAGGACGGTGACCAGGGCGTGGTGCGGCGCGACCAGACCGTTGAACCACTCGGCCATCTCGTGATCGGCGCGGTAGAGCGGGCCCCAGTGGAACCGGACCAGCATGAGCAGCAGGCCGAACCCGACCCCCGCGCCGGCGAGGACCGCCAGCCCGGCGATGCTCCGCCCGGCGAAATGGCCGAGTGGTCGCCGCACCACCTCTTTGACCGCGGGCACCCCGCACCTCCCTTGTCTTCTCTGGCGAGGCGCAGTACCCGATTCCCGCTCCGCGTACACAACCAGGCGGCGCGTCGGGTCAGAGCGCGGTCACTTCACCGGTGTCGAAGATCCCTCACGCTCGGCCTCGGGCTCCCACAGGTCCGGCTGCGCCGCTCCCGCACCCCGATCCGCATCGCTTCCAGCTGGGCGGCGAAGGCCAGGCCGCCGAAGAGCGCCATGCCGGTGAGGTTGGCCCAGAGCAGCAGGGCCATCATCCCGGTCAGCGCGCCGTAGGTCTGCCCGAAGCCGTCACTGACCCTGACGTACCCGGCCAGCAGCACGCTGGCCAGCCACCAGAGCACGGTGGCGATGCCGGCGCCGAAGAAGAGCCAGGACAGGCCGGGCTGGTTGCGCCGGGGCGCGTGCCGGAACAGCACCGCCACGGCGAGCACGGTCAGTCCGAGGCTCAGCGGCCAGCGGACGACGTCCCAGGCCGCGTTGGCCGCCCCGCCCCACTCGTAGTGCCGCTGCACCGAGTCGCCCATCGCCCCACCGCCGACCAGGATCAGGAACCCGATCAGCGCCGGCACGCCGGCGGTCACCGCGAGGACCGCGGCGCGCAGGTACTTCGGCACGGCGGGCCGGTCCCGCTCGACGCCGTAGATCCGGTTGGCGCCCCGTTCGATCTGCGCCATCGTCGTGGTCAGCGCGACCAGCCCGGTCAACAGACCGAGGGTCAGGGCCAGCTCACCGGCGTGCTCGGAGCCCTTGTCGTCGCCGAGCAGGTCCTGGACCATCTGCTCGCTCTGACCGGGGGTCAGCGCCAGCACGGTGTCGGCGACGACCCGGCCGCCCTCCTCGACCCCCAGGTCGGTGATCAGACCGGTGAGCGCGATCAGGAACGGCACCACGGCGAGGCAGAGCTGCAGCGCGAACGCCCGGGAGTGGCTGAACCCGTCGCCGTAGCGGAACCGGATGAAGGCGTCCCGCAGTAGGCGCCACCCGCCCTGTCGACGCAGGGTGTGCCAGGCGTCGTCGGCGGAGAGCTCCTCCTCGGCCATCAGCCGGGTCTCCGGCACCATCCGGGTGCTACTCACGGCGCGCCTCCTCGATCAGCCGCTCACCCCGCTGCGCCGCGCTCTCCGCGTCGACGGACAGGTCGGGGGCCTCCGCGGGCTGCGGTACGCAGAGCCAGAGCGACGCCGGCTTGATCTCCGCGAGCAGCGACCGCCCCGGCTCGATCAGGTCACCGTCGAGCTCGCGCGGCTGGGACCGGTTGCTGGTGATCTCGATGCGGCGGCCCTGGAAGACCTCCATCCGCGGCACGCTGCCCCGGCGGCGGGCCAGGGCCCAGGCGAGCGCGGCCCAGTGCCCCAACGTACGCGGGGTGAGCACGGCGACATCCAGCCAGCCGTCGTCCGGCTCGGCCTCGGTGAGCAGGGTGACCCCGCCCTGGAGCCGGCCCACGTTGGCGATCAGCACGGACCGTGCCCGGCGCCGCACCGGCGGCTTGTCGTCGATCGTGATCGAGAGCCGCATCGGGCGGTCCCGCAGGTGCTTCGCGGCCCCCATGAGGTAGGCCGGCCAGCCGATCCGCGCCTTGGTGGTCTCGGAGGTGGAGTCCAGCATCTGGGCGTCGAAGCCCATGCCGGCCATCACCACAAAGTGGTGCTCCTCGACCGCCCCGACGTCCAGCCGCCGCCGGCCGCGCTCGATGACGACCTGCAGCCCGGCGGCCAGGTCGTTGGAGAGGCCCAGGTTGGCCGCGAGCAGGTTGCCGGTGCCCTGAGGGAGCACGGCGAGCGCCACCTCGGTGCCGACCAGGCCGCTCACGCAGGACATCACCGTGCCGTCACCGCCGCAGGCGAAGACCACGTCGACGCCGGCCTTGACCGCTTCCTCGGTCTGGCCCCGGCCCGGATCCTCGGGGGTGGTCTCGTACCAGATCGGCTCCGGCCAGCCGACCGCGGCGAGGGTGTCGTCGACGGTCCGCCGCAGCTCGTCGAAGTCGGTCACCTTCACGGGGTTGACAACCACCGCGGTACGCAGCCCACCGTCGGCCCCCGTCGGCCGCCTGTCCGCTCCAGCATTCACGGCGTCAGTGTGCAGCAACGTCAACCGCGCGGCGAGCCGACGGGGGCTGACGTTACGCGTACCGCAATCAGGTTTCAGCCGGGCCGCCACCGGTTGGCCCGCTCGCCGCGGTCAGGCCGCCGTACGCAGCGCGACCTCCACCCGGCGGCGCACGTCGTCCAGGTCGACTCCGGCCTCGGTGAGGACGAGCGCGGCCAGGCCGCCGCCCTCGCGCAGCAGACCGAGCAGGATGTGCTCCGTGCCGATGTGGTGGTGGCGCAGCCGGATCGCCTCCCGCAGCGACAGCTCCAGCACTTTTTTCGACCGGGGCGAGAACGGGCCGCCGGTGTGCCGCCGACGGCCCCAGCGGCGGCGCGGCGCCGGCACCGCCTCGCGCAGCGCGTCCGGGCCGAAGGACTGCTCGATCCGGGCCACGATGGCCGCCAGGTCGATGCCGATCTCGCGCAGCGCGGCGGCGTCGGCGTCGCCGAGGTCGGCCCCGCTGGCGACCCGTCGCCGGATGGCGGC
>JAEVHO010000036.1 GCA_016802835.1 Micromonospora sp. ATA32
TGCTGCACGAGCTGCGCGCCGCGGCGGACCTGGCCGAACGGAACGGGCTGCCGATCGAGCTGCTCACCGTCGGCGTGCCGCCGGCGCTTCCGGTGGAGGTCCGGCGGCGGCTCGCCGACCCGCTCACCGCGACGCTCGCCGACGCCCGGGGCTGGGCCCGGCTGACCGTGGTGTCCGGCCCGGACGAGGTCGAGGTCAGCCTGGTCACGCCGGACCGGTACGGACCGGACGCGACCGGGCCGCCGAGCGTCGTCGTCGACGACGGTGCGGTGGAGCACGTTCAGGAGCGGGACGGGGAGATCAGATGGACGCGGACCCGGTGGCGGAGGGCGTGAGCGGCGACGGGCCGGTCGGCGTGGCGATCGTGGACGACCACCCGGTGGTGGTCGAGGGGGTCCGTGCCTGGCTCTCCGCCGAACCCCGGCTGCGCGTGCTGGCCACCGGGGACGACCCGGACGAGGTGCTGCGGGCTGCCCCGGACGCCCACGTTGTCCTGCTCGACCTGCGGCTGCACGGCCGGATGGCGTTCGACAAGCTGACCGAGCTCAGCGCGGCGGGCCGGCGGGTGGTGGTCTACTCGGAGCACTCCGAGCCGGAGACCATGCTGGCCGCCCTGGACGCGGGCGCGGTGGCGTTCCTCGCCAAGCACGAGGGGCGGGAGCACTGCGTGGCGACCGTGCTGGCGGCGGCCAGCGACCGCCCGTACGTGCCACCGGCGCTGGCCGGCGCGATGGTCGGCGACGCGCGGCCGGACCGGCCGGCCCTGTCGGACAAGGAGCGGGAGGCGCTGCTGCTCTGGTTCCAGTCGATGTCGAAGGCGTCGGTGGCCCGCCGGATGCGGATCAGCGAACACACCGTCAAGCAGTACGTGGACCGGGCGCGGATCAAATACACCCGTGCGGGACGGCCGGCCGCCACCAAGGCGGCGCTGCTTGCCCGGGCCATCGAGGACGGCCTCGTCCGACCGGAGGAGATCGGCATCTACCGGTCACACGCGTCGTCCGACCGGCCGACCCCCTAACGGGTGTCATGACAGCTCGGGGCGGGTTCGGCCAGGCTCGACGGTGCAGGCCAACTGTCCCGGGAGGTCGTGACGATGCACGAGAACGCGTCCCCCTTCTTCATCGGGCCGCACCGCTTCGACGCCCTGGACGACGACGTCGGTCCGGTCCTGGACCGCCGCCGCGAGCTGGTCCCCGAGGCCGGCGAGCGGGTGCTCGGGCGGCACCGGCTGCGGGTGGCGGGCTGGCTGGTCGGCCCCACCGAGGCCCGCCGGCACTGGACCCTGCCCGCCCCCGGCGACGGTGACCCTCACCGACCGGCGGATCGCGTACGTCTGCGCCGGCTCGGAGCTGGCCCCTGGTGGGCGGCGCGGCCGGCCCCCGGCATCGCCGCGGGGCCCGGCTGCCCCGCCTGGTCAGCGGGCAGGTCCGCTGGCAGTGGCCGTCCCGGCTGGAGCTGCTGCCGACTGGTCCGGAGGGCGAGGTCGAGCTGCTGATCGTCTGCGACGCGCTGCGGACCATCCAGCAGCCCGCCCTCGTCCTGGGCGACCCGGCCCACCAGGTGACCGAGCTGGCCCGGCAGGTACGCCGGTCGGTGGCCGACTTCCGGCTGACCCGTCCGGAACTGGTGGACCTCTCCCCGCCCGAGCGGGACGTGCTGGCCGTCCGGGCCGGCGCGGCGCCGGTCGCGCCGGACGCCCGGGTCACCCTGCCCGGCTCACTGCCGGTGGAGTTCCGCTCCCGGGACGACTACTACCGACCGGCGGAGGCGGCGGGTACGTCCCGACCGCGCCGGGCGCGCCGCCGGTCCGGTCGGCGGAGCCACGGCGTCCCGGCTCGGCCTGCTGATCCGACCGTGCAGCCGGCGCAGCATCCGGGTAGCCGAGGTCGAAGCCGATCCGGGTGGTGGTCTCGCAGCACTGCTCGGTACGGATCCCGCAGATCGTGAGGTCGCGGATGCCCGCCGAGGTCAGCAGCTGCTGGAGGTTGGTGGTGGTGAAGGCGTTGTGCGCCGGCTTGACCAGCGTCGGCTCCCCCTCGACCGGGTTCAGCCCCTCGATCAGCCGGACGTGGCCGCCCGCCGGGTCGAAGACCGTGCCGGTGCCCGGCCCGGCGTGCAGGACCCGGACGACCGGGTCGCCGCGGCGCCGGGCGGCGTCGGACCCTGCCGGTCGCCGTGCGCCGGCCGCCGACTCAGACGGTCGGCGTGCGCCGGCCGGGCCTGTCCAGCTCCGCGGCCTCCTCCAGGGTGGGCGCGGTGCCGCCGAGGTGCGCCGGCTGCCACCAGGCGTCGTCGGGACCGGCCGGCTTGTCCGGGTAGTCCCGCTGCGCCCGGTCGACCAGCCCCGGCGAGCCGGGTCTTCAGGTCGGCGGTCATCGCGCCGGCGTCCGGGGTAGTCGGCCGGGTCCATCGGGGTCGCCGACCAGGATGGTGATCGGGGTGTGCCGCCGGGTCAGGGTGCGCGGCCGTCCCTTGGTCCAGAGCCGCTGGGTGCCCCCAGAGCGCCACCGGCAGCAGCGGCACGCCCGCCTGCTGCGCCATCCGCGCCGCCCCGTTCTTCAGCTCCTTGACGCTGAACGAGCGACTGATGGTGGCCTCGGGGAAGACGCCCACCACCTCGCCCCGCCGCAGCGCGTCCACCGCCGCGTTGTACGACCCGGCGCCGGCCCGCCGGTCCACCGGGATGTGCCGCATGCCGCGCATCAGCGGCCCGGAGACCTTGTGCGCGAAGACCTCGTGTTTGGCCATGAACCGGACGAAACGCCGGGACTCGTGCGCGCCAAAGCCGCAGAAGATGAAGTCGAGGTAGCTGACGTGGTTGCTGGCCATCACGGCGCCGCCGCTGCGCGGCACGTGGTGGCTGCCCTCCACGTTCAGGCGCAGGTCGAGGACCCGGAACATCGTCTTGGCGGCGGTGATCACGGGCGGGTACACGAGTTCCGGCATTGGCCGACTTTACCCGGTCGCGCAGGCGTCGCCCCAGGGCCGAAGGCCCCGCGGTTCTGCTGACAGCCGACCGGGCTGGTCCGGGTCGACCTCACCGGCGCGCTGCTGGCCGCCGGGCATCCGGTGCACACCTGGATCACCCACGGCGGGGCACGCTCTCGACCTGCACCGGCCCGACATCCGGGCGGTCACCGCGGCGTTCCTCGACAGCGTGCTGCGGACGGGCTGATCCGGCGGTTACGGTCAGCGCATGTCGGAGCTGCACGCGATCGTCATCCACTGCCGCGACCCGTACCTCCTCGCGCCGTTCTGGAGCGCGGTGACCGGGATCCCGATCGTGCCGGAGGACCTGGCGAAGCTCGCCGAACGGTCGCTCGACCCGGCCGAGGCGGTCCTGCTGCGCGATGCGCATGGCCACCGGCCGCAGATCTGGATCGCCCCCGCCGACGAGCTCCTCGGCCCCGGCCGGATCCACCTCGACCTCGTTGGCGACGCCGAGGAGCGGGCCGCCGTGTTGGAGTCGGGCGCGACGGTGGTCCGTGAACTGCCCGACTGGACGGTGCTCGCCGACCCCGAAGGCAACGAGTTCTGCCTGCTCCCCCGCCGGCGCTGAGGACCGGTCGGGTCGTCAGTCGGCGAGCTTGTTCAAGTCCAGCCGGCCCCGGGCGAAGGCGTCCACCCGGCCCCACCGGCCTGGAATGTCCAGCACCTCGATCCGGCCCATGCCGATCGGCAGCCGCGGATCGACCGCGAGGTGACCCTCGTGCGGTTCGAGGCCGAGCATGGTCCGGATCAGCAGCAGCGGCGTACCGGTCGACCAGGCCTGCGGACTGCACGCCGTCGGATACTCCACCGGGAACTTCGTCAGGTCACGTGGGTAGCCGCCGAACGCCTCCGGCAGCCGCCCGTTGAAGTAGGTGGCGGCGTCCAGGATGCCGTTGGCGATGGTCGCCGCCTCCTCGCCGAAGCCGTACCGCCGCAGCCCCCACGCGATGAACGAGTTGTCGAACGGCCAGATCGTCCCGTTGTGGTAGCCGATGGGGTTGTAGCGGGCCTCCCCCTCGGCGAGGGTGCGGACCCCCCACCCGGAGAAGAGCCGGGGTCCGACCAGGTGCGCCGCGACCTTCGCCGCCCGCTCGTCGTCCACGATGCCGCTCCACAGCAGGTGGCCGATGTTCGAGCTGAGCGTGTCGACCTGCCGACCCTCGGCGTCCAGGGCGAGGGCGTAGTACTCGCCGTCGGCCACCCACCAGTCCCGGTTGAACCGCTCCTTGAGGTCCGCGGCCTCCCGCTCGAGCTGGTCGCCGTACGCCGGATCGTCCCAGAACTCCCGGGCCAGTCGGGCGGCCCGCATCTTCGCGTCGTACGCGTACCCCTGCACCTCACAGGTGGCCCGGGGGAAGCCGGGCAGCCGGCCGTCCCGGTAGGAGATGGAGTCCCAGGAGTCCTTCCAGCACTGGTTTTCCAGGCCGGTGTCGGTGTTGCGCCGCTCGTACCAGACGTAGCCGTTGCCCATCAGGTCGGCGTAGTCGTCGATCCACTTCAGCGCCGCCCGGCACTCCCGCTCCAGCTCCCGGACCAGCGCGGCGTCCCCGCTCCACCGCTCGTACTCGTCGAGCAGCACCACGAACAGCGGAGTGGCGTCCACCGAGCCGTAGTACGGCGAGTGCGGCTGCTCCTCGAACGCGGCCGTCTCGCCGTACCGCATCTCGTGCAGGATCCGTCCCGGGTCCTCGTCCCGGAAGTCGTCGAACCGGGTGCCCTGCAACGAGGCCAGGATGCGCAGCGTGGTCTTCGACAGGTCCGGCGCGAACGGCAGCACCTGGAGACAGGTCAGGATGCTGTCCCGGCCGAACATCGTCATGAACCAGGGCAGGCCGGCCGCGGGCAGCGTCTGCCCACCGAGCGAGAGCGGCGAGAAGCGCAGCGCGGCCAGGTCGATCAGGCTCCGCCGGTACGTGCTGGCCAGCCGGCCGTGCTCGCTGTTGACCTTGGGCGCCTTGGCGATCCACTCCTCCAGGTCGTGCTGGAGGGCGAGTCGCTCGGTGCCGTGACTCCGCAGCCCCATCCGCAGGTCCCGCCCGCCCGGCCCGACCGCGGAGGTCTCCACGTCGATGTCGGCGTTCCACTGTTCGTTGGGCTCCAGGTGGACGGTGTAGGCGAAGCCGTCGCTGTCGTACCGGGCCGGTTTCGACGAAGAGATGACGGTCTCCCGCTTGAAGTTGCCCCGCCGGTAGCCCAGCCGCAGCCGGTCCGGCTCCACCTCGCTGTATATCTCCCCCTTCTTGTTGAGGATCTCGTCCTTGACCTGGAACAGGTCGGCGAAGTCGGAGGCCACGTCCATCCGGATCTCCAGGTCGACGGCCTTCTCGTCGTGGTTGAGGATGGTCAACTGCTCGCGGAAACTGCCGCCGACCGACCGCTGCCGGATGATCGACAGCTTGGCGTCGACGTAGTGGGTGGCCATCCCGGGCACCAGGAAGAAGCGCGCCTCGTGGTACTGCAGGTCGTCGAAGGAGAGCGCGTTGAGCCGCTCACGGTTGACGGTCAGCACCCAGCGGGACAGGAACCGGGTGTCGAGGGAGAAGAGCCCGGTCGGCTCGCTCGGCGTCGCCTCGATGTCGCCAGTGTCCTCGGAGACGACGAAGGTGTTGCCGTCCAGGATCCGGATCGTGTTGCTCTGCGCCATCAGCGCACCTCCCTCTGGAAGAGTCGCCGCGGGCCGCGGGCCGCCGGCCGGCCGGGGAAGAGCCGCTCCGCCTGTACGACCAGCCTTGCGTCGCCCATCACCGTCATGTCCCCGCGGAGCAGGGACGCCAAGCCGTGCTCCCGGCCGGCGGCGAGTTCCTCGAAGAGCCCCGGGCTGGTCCCCACGACCGCGTCCGCCTCCCGGTCCTGCCGGCTCACCTGCACCCTGCCCCGATCGATCTCGAGCAGCCAGTGCGTGGTCTGCGCCCCTTCGTGCAGGTCGAAACGCAGGGTTCCGGAGGTCTTCGCCAGCAGCGGCTCGAAGCCCCGCCGGTCCAGGTCCTCGAAGAACCTCGTGGTCGCGTCCACCATCGGGTCCTCTCCTCCCGCCCGATCCGCAGGCGTTCGACGTCCGAGCACGGGTCCCCACCGGGTACGGCGTCAACCTCGCCCGGATCGGGTGAGGCGTGCCGGCGCGTTGTCGTACCGCCGCAGTAGCTTGCGGATCGGGCGAGCGGTGGGAGGCGGCGATGGCGGACAGAGCGCCCGGGGTCACCCGGGAGCGGGTGCTCGCCTACCGGGCGTCGGCGCAGCAGCTGGGCCGTCCCGGCCTTCGCCCGGCCGACCTGGACAGCTGAAGGCCGTGTGGCCGCCCGGCCTGGTCGAGGTACGGGTCGACGGTCGCCGCGCCTGGCTGCCGGCCGACCGGCTGGACACGTTGCGCGACGCGGAGCCACCCCGGGGGTCCGGCTGCTGCCGCCCGGCGATCCGTTCCTTCAGGCGCGCGACCGGGACGTGCTGGTCCCGGAGAAGGCGCACCAGTCGCAGCTGTGGCGGATGCTCGGCAACCCGGGCGCCCTGCTGGTGGACGGCATGATTGCCGGCACCTGGCGGGCGAGGCAGGCCGGCAGGTGCCGGCTGGAGCTGACCGTCACCCCCTTCGCGTCGGCCGGCGCGCGGGTCCGCCGCGACATCGGGGCCGAGGCACAGACCGTGGCCGCCGCACGTGGAGTCTCCGACGTCCGGGTGCTGGTCGAGCCGGCCTGACCCGGGTCTCCGGGGAGCCCGCCCGTCAACAGCCGCGACGCCGGCTCCCGCACCGGGAGCCGGCGCCGCCGCGGCGGACGGTCAGTTGTTGGGCTCGTCGGCGCTGATGTCCGCGAGCACCGACTGCGGTTCCCGTTCGACCGCGAGGTCGCCCATCGAGACCAGGCCGATCAGGCGGCCGTCGTCGACCACCGGCAACCGTCGTACGGCGTAGGTGCGCATCAGGTCCGCGGCGGCCACCGCGTCGTCGTACTGGCTCACCGTCACCACGTCCTTGCTGGTGATCTGGTTGAGCCTGGTCGTGTTCGGGTCCAGGTTCTCGGCCACGCCGCGGACTGTGATGTCCCGGTCCGTCACGATGCCAGCCACGTTGTCGCCATCGGTCACCACCACGTCGCCGATCGCGCTGTCACGCATCTCCTGGGCGGCGGCGGTGAGCGTGTCACTGCCGTCCATCGTCACCAACCGGGTCGTCATGAACTCTCCGACCGTTGTCATGGTGCTCCCCTCTCGGTGTCGGCACCGGTCGTCTACCCGCCCGCCGGACCGGGTAACGCAGGCCGGTCACGGACCTGGCTCTGTCGGTCGCCGTCAGCGGCGTCGCCTCGTCCACCTGCGCACGTCGTAGAAGCCGTTGCTGGACAGGCCGTAGAAGAGCGACAGCACCAGGAAAACGATGAGCGCCGTCGGCACCGAGACGAACCAGCCGACCAGGCCGGCCACGGCGTACAGCACGATGCCGAGCCCGGCGCGCAGCCGCTCGATGGCGAAGAACCGGGGCGAGATGTCCGGCTGGAGCAGGTCTCGGTGCCGACTGAGATGGTGATAGAGGCCGAGCCAGGCCACCGAGAGCACCACCCCGACCAGTCCGTAGAGCGCGACTGCGACCCGCTCGTCGAACCGGTCGCCGTTCTGGAGCGCGTGGGAGACCACCGCGGTGACGAAGGGCAGCAGCGCGACGCTGAAGAGCACGCCGAGGTTGACCCAGTGCAGTCCTCGGTCGGTGCAGCGGACCCGGTGGAAGGTCCCCTTGTGGTTCAGCCAGTTCACCGCCACGTAGAGGTAGGACGTGACGTACGCCAGGTAGACCGGCCACTGCTCGAGCAGGGCGCGCAGCAGCCTACCCGGCGGCACCTCCGGGGTGCGCAGGTCCAGCACCAGCAGCGTGATGATGATGGCGAAGACCGCGTCGCTGAACCCGATCGCCCGACCGGTGTCCGACCGCAGGCCCGTGGCCTCGCCCTCATCGAACTCCCGCTGCTCCCGATCACTCTCCATCGGCTCCCCCGTTTCCGCCGCCGATCACGAGGTCGTGGCGGTGTGGCAGAAGTCCGGGTATACCCGCCATCGTGGCAGCACAACGGCTCGGCCGACGGGATCACGCGCCAGGCGGAGTGCGCGACGTGGACGTCGTCTTCTTCGACCCGGACGACCTTGGTAAGCCACGAAGTTCGGCGGCGAGCCCGTCGAGCCGTTTTGCGACGTCGCCGAGGCGGTCGCCACCTGGCCGAGTTCGCCACCGCCGTCGCGGTACGCCTCGACTCTGGAGACCGGATCGCGGTCTGCGCACCCCATGGCCGGGGCCACCTGAGGTCGTCGGTGCGACGTTTAGCCGCGGGGTGGCATGCCGTAGACCCGATCGACGTGCAGCCGCAGCACCAGCCGCCGCTCGTCGACCATCGCCCGCCGGAAGTCGTCCCAGTCCGGGTGCTCGCCCTGCACCGCCCGGTACAGCTCGGCCAGCTCGTCAACCGTGGGGTCGTCCGGCGCCTCGGCCACCGGGGTCAGCTCGGCGCGGGCCTCCGCCACCGCGTACACCCAGCCGTCGTCGCTGCTGACGTGGTAGCTGGCCCGGGGGTCGCGGCGCAGGTTGGCCGTCTTCGCCCGCCCGTCGGTCACCGAGATCCTGATCAGGTCGCCCTCCCGGTCGAAGGTGTGGACCACGTTCGACAGCTGAGGCCGTCCGTCCCGCTTGATGGTCGCCAGCACGCCCACCCGGTGACCTGCGATGAGGTCGGTCAGGGCCTGCCGCGCCCGGTCGTCCGTCACGGCATCCTCCACATCGTCGTAGCAGGTTCCATCCAACACGATCGACGGACGGCCGTCAGCTCGACGCGAGGAGGGCGGCGGAGCCGGAAGGTCCGGCCGGGCACCAATCCCGGGAGCGAAGGCCGATGCCAGGCCCCGGGGCGCGGCCCGGGAGTCGGCTCAGCGGAGTTCGGCGGCGACCAGCTCGGCGATCTGCACCGCGTTGAGCGCGGCGCCCTTGCGCAGGTTGTCGTTCGAGCAGAACAGGGCGAGCCCGTGCTCGACCGTCTCGTCGGCCCGGATCCGGCCCACGTACGTCGGGTCGTGGCCGGCGGCCTGCAGCGGGGTCGGCACGTCGGAGAGGGCCACACCGGGTGCGCCGACCAGCAGCTCGTGGGCCCGCCGCGGGCTGAGCGGCCGGGCGAAGCGGGCGTTGATCTGGAGGGAGTGGCCGGTGAAGACGGGCACCCGGACGCAGGTGCCGGAGACCTTCAGCCCGGGGATCTCCAGGATTTTGCGGCTCTCGTTGCGCAGCTTCTGCTCCTCGTCGGTCTCGTTCGAGCCGTCGTCGACGACCGAACCGGCCAGCGGGAGCACGTTGAAGGCGATCGGCTGGGCGAAGGAGCGCGGCGCGGGGAACTCGACGGCGCCGCCGTCGAAGGCGAGCCCGGCGGCGTGCTCGGCGACCTTGCGGACCTGCTCGTCCAGCTCGGCGACGCCGGCCAGCCCGGCGCCGGAGACCGCCTGGTACGTCGAGACGACCAGGCCGATCAGCTCCGCCTCGTCGTGCAGCGGACGCAGCACCGGCATGGCGGCCATGGTGGTGCAGTTCGGGTTGGCGATGATGCCCTTGGGGCGTACGGCGGCGGCGTGCGGGTTGACCTCGGCGACCACCAGCGGCACGTCCGGGTCCATCCGGAACGCCGACGAGTTGTCGATCACGACCGCGCCGGCCTCGGCGACCCGGGGCGCGAGCTCCTTGGCAGTGCCCTTCCCGGCCGAGAAGAGCACGATGTCCAGCTCGCGGTAGTCCGCGGTGGCCGCGTCCTCCACGGTGACCTCGCCGTCCCGCCACGGCAGGGTGCGCCCCGCCGACCGGGCGGAGGCGAACAACCGCACCTGCTCCGCCGGGAACTTCCGCTCCGCCAGCACCTGCCGCATCACGCCACCGACCTGGCCGGTGGCCCCCACAATGCCGATCCTCATGCCCGCGAGGCTACCCAGCCCACCGGCCCGGCCGGGAACGCTTTCCCACCGCCCGGACCAGTTTCCGCCCGCTCCGGGCGTGGCGTCGGTCACCCCGCGTCGATCACCTCAGCCAGGCCGGCCGCGGTCAGCTCGTCCCGGATCACCGCCGCGTCCCCCTCGACCACCAGGGTGAGCGCCTCCGGGTGCAGGTGGGTGGCGGCGGCCTCGGACACCTGCGCCACGTCGGCGGCGAGCAGCGACTCGCGGAGCCGGGCGTGGTAGTCGTCCGGCAGGTCGTGGACGACCAGGGTGGTCAGCGCGGACGCGATCGACCGCGGGCTCTGCAGCTCGACCGAGAGCTGCCCGGCACGCCAGGACCGGGCCACCGCCAGCTCGTCCTCGGTCACCCCGCCGACCTGGGTACGGGTGATCTCCCCCACCGCCTCGACCAGGGCGGGCGCGGTGACGGCGGTCTGCACGCCGGAGCTGACCGCGAACCGGCCGAACCGGCGGGACGAGGCGAAGTCGCCCCGGATGCCGTACGTGTAGCCGCGCACCTCGCGGATCAGGTGGTTGAGCCGGGAGGTGAACGCCCCGCCCAACACCGTGCCGGCCAGCGTCATCGGCACGTGGTCGGGGTGGGCGCGGTGCGGCGACGGGTGCCCCAGCCGCAGCGTCGACTGCACCGAGCCCGGCCGGTCCACCAGGATGATCCGCCGCCCGTTGTGCAGCGGCACCTCGATCGGGCCGCCCCGGTCGACCGGCCCACCGCCCGCGCCGGCGAACGCCGCCGCGCCGAGCGCGTCCAGGTCGATCCGTTCCAGGTCGCCGGCGACGATCAGCGTCCCGGGCCGGATGAACCACTGGGAGTGGAAGACGGTGACGTCCTCGACGTCCAGCCCGGTGACCGAGTCGGGGTCGCCGTACATCGGCCGGCCCCAGCGGTTGTCGGCGCCGAACAGGTCGGCGCGCAGCGCGGCGTCGGCCCGGGGTCCCGGGTTCGCCCAGTCCATCCGCAGCGCGGTGGCCTCGTCGTCGCGGACCCGCCGGACGTCCTCCGGGTCGAGCTTCGGCGTACGGACGGCCTCGGCGAGCAGCTCGACGGCGGCGCTCAGCCGGTCCACCGGGACCTGGACGCTGACCTGGAACGAGTCCCAGTCCAGCCCGGTCACCAGCTCGGTGCCGAGCCCCTCGACCGCGAGGGCGTACGCGGTCGCGTCCCGGTGCGCGGTCCCCTCCTCCAGGGCCTTGGCCAGCACCCCGCCGAGCCCCTCCTTGCCGACCGGCTCGCAGCTGGCGCCAGCGTCGAGCAGCAGCAGTGCCACGGCGAGGTTCTGCCCGGGCAGGTGGGCGGCGACGACCTGGCCGCCGGCGACGGTGCGGCGGACCACCTGCGGGAACCGGTACGGGCGGGCGGTCCCCGCGCCGGGACGGTCGGTGATCAGCGTCATGGGGTCTCCTCGGGGAGGTAGGTCAGGGTCACCCGGTCGCAGGCGCCGAGCACCTCGGCGGCCGCCTCGGCGATCTGCTCCGAGGTCACCGCGAGCCAGGCCGGCAGCCGCCCGCCCGCGCGGGCCGGGTCACCGAACTGGGTGGCGTACCGGCCGAGCGTGTCGGCCCGACCGTCCACCGTGGACATCTGCCGCCACCAGGCAGTGCTCAGCAGCGCCTTGGCGCGGTCCAGCTCGGTGGCGGTCACCGGCACGGTGACCAGCTCGTCGACCACCTCGGACAGCCCGGCGGCCAGCCGTTCGGCGCTCACCCCCGGTCGGGCGGTGGCGGTGACGATCAGCGGCGCCGGCGCGTGCGCCAGGTCCACCCCGTACGCCCCGACCAGGTCCGGCTGGGCCAGTCGTTCCCCGTCGGCCAGCCGCTGGTAGAGCCGGCTGCCCCGGCCGCTGCCGAGCACGGTGGCCAGCACGGTCAGCACGTCGTAGCCGGTGCTGCCGAACGGGTACGTGCGGTGCGCGACGTAGACCCGGGGGGCGGGCACGTCGCCGGTGACCCGCTCGGTGACCGGCTGCCCGGTCGCCGGCACGTTCCGCCCGTCCGGCGCGGTGGGAATGTCCTCCCGGGCCGGGATGGCACCGAAGTACTTGTCGGCGAGCGCGAAGACCTCGGCCGGGCTGGCGTCGCCGACCACGGTCAGCACCGCGTTGTTCGGCGCGTAGTACGTCCGGTGGAAGTCCTGGAAGGTGCCCAGGTCGGCGGCGTTCAGGTCGGCCATCGAGCCGATGGTGGCGTGGTGGTACGGGTGCCTCGGCGGGTAGAGCAGCGGCAGCAGTCGCAGCCAGGCGTCGCCGTACGGGACGTTCTCGTAGCGCTGGCGCCGCTCGTTCTTGACGACCTCGCGCTGGTTGTCCAGCGTCTCCTGGGTCAGCGCCGGCACCAGGCCGCCCATCCGGTCGGCCTCCAGCCAGAGCGCCAGCTCCAGGTGCTCGGCCGGCGTGGTCTCGAAGTAGTTGGTCCGGTCCGGGTTGGTGGTGGCGTTGAGCGAGCCGCCGGAGCCCTGGATCAGCTTCATGTGCTCGGTCTTCGCCACGTTCGCCGAGCCCTCGAACATCAGGTGCTCGAAGAGGTGGGCGAACCCGGTCTGCCCGTCCGGCTCGTGCCGGGAACCCACGTCGTACCAGAGGTTCACGGCGACCGCGGGGGCGGTGCGGTCCTCGCTCACCACCACGCGGAGGCCGTTGTCCAGTCGGGTCGTCTCGATGGGCCAGGGGTAACCGCTGTCGGGCATGGCACGACGCTATCCGATCGAGGGGGCGGAAAGGTGACGAGCGGCCACCCGGCGAGCCGGGCGCCAGGACCGGAGTTCCCGCCGTACCCGTGGCGCCTCGGGTCAGTCGGGCGGCTCGTTCGGGGTCACCGTCTGATCCGACGTACGCCGTTCCAGGACGGTGTCCGGGGCGACGTTCCGGTCCTCCCGGATGTCCGACTCGGTGAGGATGGCGTCGGCCTGCGTGTGCGGGTCGTCGCTGCCCGCGGAGCGCTCCTCCGGCAGCAGGTGCTCGGCGCGGGATTCCACCCGGTCCTGGGGGTCTTCACTCATGACACCCCTCATACCCCGCCCACGCGGCAGGCACGCCCGGGCCGCCGAGCATGATCGCGCCCTTTCCGGCCCGTCGGGTACGCTGGCCGACGTGACGCGTTCGTATCGATGGTTTAGGCAGCCGGCTTCGGAGCCGGTGACTTCACCATGATCTGACGTCACCACTCTTCGGGCCGGCTGGGCAGGGACTCGTGTTCCTGCCCTTTTGCGTACGAGCAGCCGGCTCGTCCTGGGCGCCGGCCCCGGGCACGGTCGGCGGAAGGAACCAACCGTGACGAACCCGGACACCGATCGGGTCATCGACCAACGCATCGACCGCGTGGTGCCGTTGACCACCCCGGCCCTGCTCCACCACCACCTGCCCCTGGACGCGACGCTCGCCTCCGCCGTGCTCGACGGCCGGCGGGCGGTCGGCCGGGTGCTGGACCGGGTCGACGACCGCCTGCTGGTGGTGGTCGGCCCGTGCTCGGTGCACGACCCGGCCGCCGCCCTGGACTACGCCGGCCGGCTCCGGGAGGTCGCCGACCGGGTCTCCGACGACCTGCTGGTGGTGATGCGGGTCTACTTCGAGAAGCCGCGCTCGACGGTGGGCTGGAAGGGCCTGATCAACGACCCTGGGCTGGACGGCTCCGGGGACGTGAACACCGGGCTGCGTACCGCCCGCGCGCTCCTGCTCGACGTGCTGCGGCTGGGTCTGCCGGTGGGCTGCGAGTTCCTCGACCCGATCACCCCGCAGTACATCGCCGACGCGGTGTCCTGGGGCGCGATCGGGGCCCGGACGGTGGAGAGCCAGGTGCACCGGCAGCTCGCCTCCGGCCTGTCCATGCCGATCGGGATGAAGAACCGGCCGGACGGCAGCGTCGGCACCGCGGTGGACGCGATCCGGGCGGCTGGAGTGCCGCACGTCTTCCCCGGCATCGACGTCTCCGGGACCCCGGCGATCATGCACACTCGGGGCAACGCGGACGGGCACCTGGTGCTTCGGGGCGGGGGCGGCCGGCGAACTACGACGCCGACTCGGTGGCGGGCGCGCTGGATCTGCTCCGGGCGGCGGGCCTGCCGGAGCGGCTGGTGATCGACGCCAGCCACGACAACAGCGGCAAGGATCACCGCCGCCAGCCGCTGGTCGCCGCGGACGTGGCGGCGCAGCTCGCCGCCGGCCAGCGGGGCGTGGTCGGCATCATGCTGGAGTCGTTCCTCGAGCCCGGCCGGCAGGACCTCGACCCGACCCGGGAGCTGGAGTACGGCCGCTCCATCACCGACGCCTGCCTCGGTTGGGCCCAGACGGCCGACGTGCTGGATGACCTCGCGACCGCCGTCCGCGCCCGCCGGGCCACCCTCCGCACCCCTGCCTGACCTCACCGGCGCCTCCGTGGGACCCGGCAGAGACAGCGCCGCCCCCCGGCCGATGGCCGGGGGCGGCGGTGGTGTCGGTGTGCAGGTCGCCTCTCGGCGAGTGGCGCGACGCGGCTCCAGCCGGACGGTATTCCGCGAAGGCTATTTAGGTGAGGCCCGGGGACACTGGACACACCGACACCTGACTCAACTGGCCGAGGGGCTCAGGTGTTCCGGGTGCCTCCGTGACCGCGGTCACCTCCCGGGCGCCCGCCCCACCCGCCGGTGACGTTTGACCGTTTCCGGGACGGGTAGCTGATCACCGTGACCGATGACGCATCCGTGCGCGACGAGCCGGACACCCGGCTCCTCGACGACCTGCTCGACGACGTCTACAACGGTCAGGAGCGGGTCACCCAGGCGGAGATCTACCGCCGGGCGGTGGCCGCGGACCTTCCCGCGGAGCTGCTCTCCCGGATCGCCGCGCTCCCCCAGGGCGAGTACGCGGTGGACGAGGCGGCCGACGTGCTGGGCGGAACGGTGGCCTGACGGCTGCCGGCCGACGACGGAGAGGACTGCGAGATGACCGATCGCGACGAGCAGCACGAGCGGATCCCGGCGCTCGGCCAACCGCCGGAGGGTCGGGACACGACCCCGGAGCCGGACTTCGCCAACGAGCACGACCGCACGGCGGTGGACCGGGACGTGGTCACCGGGGCCGACGAGGACGAACGCGAGCCGGAGTCGCCGCGCGGCTGGTCGGGCATGCAGCGCTGACCGGGGTACGACGAACGTGAGGGGCCGGCGGATCTCCGCCGGCCCCTCGCGCGTGGTCAGCCCTCGTCAGCGGTGCCGGCCCTCGGCCGCCTGCTGCGCGACGGCGTACGCCATCTGGAGGAAGTCCGAAGCGGCGACGGCGGTCAGCGCGGTGGCGACCAGCCGGGTCGTCCGAGGTGCCAGCACCAGGCCGCCGGTGAGCCCGGTGGCCACCCAGACGGCCAGGCAGAACGGACAGCTCAGCAGCTCACCGATCGCGTGCCGGGTGCCACTGCCCTGGTCCCGCACCTGTTCCATCACCTCGCCGCTGCCGATCGGCTTGTCGTAGCGGGTGAAGGGGGCCCGCAGCGGGCTCGTCACCGCGTCCTTGCTGAGCAGCCGGCTCAGCTTGTGGGTGGCGATGGAGAGCAGCACCACGTCGGCCGGGGCCGGCCGCTCGGGCACCGGCCGACCGGTCACCCTGACCAGGCCCGCGAGCACCCCGGCCACCCCGGCGTAGGTGCCCATCGACAGGATGTAACCGCCCAGCGGCCGATGTTCGTGCGGGGCGTACGCCTGGCGCAACCGCGCCACCTTCTGCTTCAGACCACTGTCGGACACCCGGTCTCCTCGGTCTCACGTCGTGCGGGGGCTCCGCCCGGGGGGGGCGGCGATCGTCGACCGACTCAGCCGGCGGTCAGGTTGTCGGCCACCTCACGGGCGAGGTTGGCCAGGGTCTCGTCGGCCAGCCCGTCGGCGTCCCGCTCCCCCGCAGCGGCCAGGTCGAGCCGGACCCGGGCGCCGCCCGCGTCGGCCGGCTCCACCCTGATCTCGGCCGACCAGTCGGGCGCGGAGTCGCTGCTCCACCGGGCGTGCATCTCCCCGGCGCTGAGCACCTCGGGCCGGCGTCCGCCGTCGGTACGCAGCGGCTCCGGCAGCCACGCCGAGGCCCGGTCCGGGTCGGTGGCCGTGTTGAACACCACCTCGGGTGGCGCGGACATTCCGCGCTCGGCACGGGCCGCCATCAGACGTCCCGGAGCCGACTCGGGTCGACCTCGCGCCCCGGGTGCCGGGCGAGGTACTCGGTCTCCAACTCGGCCGTCCGCCGCAGGTGGTTGGCGAGCGCGGAGTCGGCCGCGTGCCGCAGCGTGTCCAGCCGGGTGCGGTGCAGGCTCTGCATCTCGCGGATCAGGTCCTCGTCGTCCAGTTCGGTGGGGTCCACCCCGAGCAGATCACCGTCGACGTCCGCGGCCGTGGCGGCCGGTTCGTGCAGGTGGTCGCCGTCCCACTCGGGCACCCGCTGCTCCGGGCTCAGGTCGCCGCCTCCGCCGGCCGCGAAGCCGTCCTGCCGTACAGATCCGGTCATCATCGCCCCCCTGGTCTCGTGTGGGCTGGCGTCTAGACGGATGCCCACGCCGGGTGTCACCAAACCCTCCGGCGGCGTGGCGACTACGACGCCGCGTCGGAGACGGCCATCGGCCCCGGTACCCTCGACGCCATGAGACGGCTCTGGACCCCGGGGTGGATCGCCCGCCACGTGGCCATGGTCGGGCTGGCCGCCGGCTTCCTCGCGCTCGGCTGGTGGCAGATCAGCCGGGCCGCCTCCGGCAACACGTTGAGCTGGGCGTACGCCGTCGAGTGGCCGATCTTCGCCGGCTTCGTGGTTTTCGTCTGGTGGCGTGAGGTGCGACACGCCCTGCGTGACCCGGCCGCCGACCCGCCGCCCGCCGACGCGCCACCCGGCGGGTTCATGCGCCGGTGCCGGCCCGGCGGCCGATCCGCGCTCGGGGGTACGCCGTCCGGTGCGGGTGGCCCGGGTTGCGGCGCCGGCCGACGGTGGCGAGGACGGCGACCTCGCGGAGTACAACCGCTACCTGTCATGGTTGAACGCCAATCCGGGCGCCCGGCCCGGTGACTATCCCGGCTGAGGCCGGTTCGGAAGGACGGACGAAGGTGGGCGCAGCCCTTACCCGGTACCGCGTGATCGCCTGGATCGTGGGCGTGGCGCTGGCCGTGCTGGTCCTGATCGGCATGCCGCTGAAGTACGCGTTCGACAACCCGGGCGTGGTGGCGGTCGTGGGCACCGCGCACGGCTGGCTCTACATGGTCTACCTGGCCGCCACGTTCGACCTGTCCCGTCGGGCCGACTGGCCGCTGAAGCGGATGCTCGCGGTGATGCTGGCCGGCACGGTCCCGTTCGTGTCGTTCTACGCCGAGCGCCGGGTCACCCGCTGGCTCGCTCCGGCGCAGCCGCGTACGCCGGAGCCGGTCGCCGGCTGAGCCGGTCCAGGCCAGGCCGGGTCAGCGGTGCGGGCGCCAGGGGTCGGCGGCGGCGAGCGGGTCCTCCCAGCCGCCGTACCGCTTCACCTCGCGCGCCCGCAGCAGGGCCCGGGTGACCTGGCCGAACTGCCGCTCGTCGTCGCTGCTGAACAGCAGCACCTGGGTCCCCCGGTGCCGCCCCCACAGCTCGTACGCCGGCGGCCGCCAGCGGTCACCGGCCAGGACCAGCAGCACCGGCAGCACGGCGACCACCCCGAGCGTGAGGTACGCCCCCGCGGTGAGCCGTTGCAGGCCACCGGTGAAGCCGAGCAGGACCCCCACCCCGCCGATCATCGCCCCGGTCACCCCGACGGCGCGGACGGCGAGGCGGTCGTGCGGGCCCCGGGTGGTCCGCAGGTCGTCAGTTCGGCGACGGGGAAGCTCCTCCGGCCGACGGTGAACCGCTCGACGGTCACCACGATCCCGGGTCGCGCGTAGAGCAGGGTCGGGGCCGCGACGGTCACCTTGGGTGAGCGCGGCGGGCGGGTTGCGGAGCCATCGGGTTTCACGGCGCCTCCCACGGCTGGTGTACCGGAACCGGATTCGTCGGTCGACGGTGCGGACGCGCCCGACGAGATTCCCGGCTCCGGGGCTCATTGTGTTGCCGTCGCGCCAGCCCACGCCGGTGATTTCGGGCCCCGCCCGGCGCCCGGCCGTCGGTCCCATGCCGGCTAACGCCATCCATATCCGTCTTTGTCGCGCTATTCGTTCCCGCACCCCGGCGGCATTCGTCCACAACGACGAAACGGGCTTACCGCCCCTTCGGTGCGGGGTTCCCCGCACCGGCGACCGAGGAGCCCCACACGACTACGCTGCGCCACCGGTCCCGGCGGCCGATTCCCGCCACTTTGCCAACATTCGCCCCTGCTTCAACTGCGGATGACTCCCGTCCAGGGTTAGGTTGTCCAGGCCGGACCGGTCGACCGCCATCCAGCCGGATGGCCCCGGGCCGGTGCCGTCGAGGCGTCAGCTGTGCCGCGACGGCAGGTGGGAGAGGAGCCTTCCGCTCTTGTCGTTCTTACGAATCCTGCTGCGCTCACTGGCGATCGCCGGCCTCTCGGCCGCGCTGGTCGCCCCGGCGTCGGTGGCTCGGGCCGAGCCGTCCGTAGCCGAGCTGACGAAGCAGATCGAGAAGTCCTCGACTGAGCTGGAGCGGGTCGTCGAGTCCTACAACAAGCTCAACGAGGACATCAGGTCCAACAAGGCCACCGCGGCCAGGCTGCAGGCGCGGATCGGCCCGCTCGAGGCGCAGACCGAGCAGAGCCGGGCCGACGTCGGCGAGCTCGCCGTGAGCGCGTACAAGACCGGTGGCCTGCGCACCGCCGAGGCGCTGCTGGAGCACGGCGGCTCCAGCACGCTGATGGAGCGCCTCGGCACCATCGGCCAGCTGACCCGGCAGCGGCAGGAGCGGATCAACGGCTTCACCACGAACCAGCGCAAGCTGCTGGGCGAGAAGGCCCGGCTGGACGTCACCCTGGCCCGGGAGGCCGCGCAGGCCCGGGAGCTGAGCGCCGCGAAGAAGAAGATCGAGAAGGACCTGGCGAGGTTGTACGAGATGCGCCGCCAGGCGTACGGCCGGGCCACCGAGGCGCCCGCGCGGAGATCGGTCAGCAGCGGCGCGGCCAACTCGGGCGGAAGCGCGCCGGCGGTCTCCGGTCAGGCGGGGGTGGCGGTCCGGTACGCGTACGGGGCGCTCGGCACGCCGTACGTCTGGGCCGCCGACGGTCCCGACGGGTACGACTGCTCCGGCCTGACCATGGCCGCGTGGCGGGCGGCGGGCAAATCCCTGCCGCACAACACCACAATGCAGTGGAACACCGTGACGCACATCGGCCGGGGCTCGCTCAAACCCGGCGACCTGGTTTTCTACAGCGGGCACGTGGCCCTCTACGTCGGCGGGGGTCAGGTGATCCACGCGCCAACCTTCGGCCGCAACGTCGAGAAGCGGGCCATGGACCTGATGCCCCCGTACGGCTACGGCCGGGTCACCTGATCACCACCTGATACGGCGAACGGCCGGCGTCCCCCTATCGGACGCCGGCCGTTTCCTCGTCATTCCTACCAGCTCAGGCCGCCTGGAGCCCCTCGGCCCGGGCCAGCTCACGGAGCCGGCCGAGGGCCTGGATCTCCAGCTGACGGATCCGCTCGCGGGACAGCGAGAAGCGCGACGCGACCTCGGTCAGCGAGTGCTCCCGGCCGTCCTCCAGCCCGTACCGGGCCCGCATGATGCCGGCCGACCGGTCGTCGAGGTGGTTGAGCAGTCCCTCGATGCGCTGCCGCTCCAGGCCGGTGAGGACGATGTCCTCCGGCGAGGGAGCGTCGCTGTCGGCGACCAGGTCACCGAGCTTGGTGTCGCCGTCGTCGCCCACCGGGGTGTCCAGCGAGACGGTGTCCTGCGACCAGCGGACCAGCTCGCCGACCCGCTCGACAGTGACCCCGAGAGCCTTCGCGATCTGCTCCGGCTCCGGGTCGCTGCCCAGCTCACGGGTGAGCTGACGGGTCACGTTGCGCATCCGGTTGACGTCCTCGACCAGGTGCACCGGCAGTCGCACGGTGCGCTCCTGCTGGGCGATCGCCCGGCTGATCGCCTGGCGGATCCACCAGGTGGCGTAGGTGGAGAACTTGTAGCCCCGCTCGTAGTCGAACTTCTCGACCGCCCGCACCAGGCCGGTGTTGCCCTCCTGGATCAGGTCGAGCATGGGCATCCCGGACCGCACGTACCGGCGCGCGATCGACACGACCAGCCGCAGGTTGGCCCGGATGAAGAGGTCCTTGGCCCGCTCGCCCTCGGCGACCAGTCGCTCCAGGTCCTCCCGGTCGACTCCGGCCGGGGCCCGGTCCTCGCCGAGCAGGTGCTCGGCGTAGAGGCCGGCCTCGATGGCCTTGGAGAGATCGACCTCCATTGCGGCGTCCAGCAGGGGCGTCCGGGAGATCTCGTGAAGGTAGACTCCGACCAGGTCGCGCTCCTCGGCCACCTCGTCGGTTCGCATGCCGATGTTCTTGTCCACGTTGCTCACGGTCCCCTCGCTCGCGCCGGTTGCCCGGTTCCTTGCCATCCCCACGTCCATCAGCCCTCCCCCGTAACTCCCGCTGTGCCCACCGGTGCTGACCTGACACCTGCACAACAGATGAGACGTGTCGGGGATTCCATGTCGTGAGTCGAAAGTGTCACGAATGCCTGAGTAACTGCTGAAAGAACGGTCCACGTTTGCTGTCAGGACCCTGGTGGCTCGCCGTTGGCGCCACGAACGGGTCGGCGGATCGGCGGGATCGTCGTCGGCCCGTAAGCATCGCAACATCGCGAGCCCCGGGAGCACAGCGACCCGCGTCACCGCCCAGCTGCGATCCTGGTCACTGCGAGATACGCGCCGGCGGACCGGTCGGTTCATCCACGGGAAATGAATACCCTTACGTCTGGTGAACAATCCGGGGCGCGTTCCGCGTCCCAACCCGGGGGGTGATCCTCGTCGCACCCGCTCGCGCGGGCTCAGGAGGCGAGCAGGGCGAGCGCGCCGCGGACCTGGTCGGCGGAGCGCGCCAGCGCGGCGCGGGCGGCGGAGACCTCGGCGCCGGAGACCAGCGAGACCAGCGCCGTCTTGAGGTCGCCGTCGGCCTCGTGCAGGGCCCGCCGGGAGATCTCCTCCGAGCAGCCGGTCGCCTCCATCAGGATCGAGATCATCCGGCCCCGGAGCTTGGCGTTGGTGGCCACCATGTCGATCATGAGATTCGAGTAGACCCGGCCGAGCCGCACCATCACGGCCGTGGAGAACGTGTTGAGCACCAACTTCTGCGCGGTGCCCGCCTTCATCCGGGTCGAGCCGGTGACCACCTCGGGTCCGGTATCCACCCCGATGAACACGTCGACCGACGGTGCCGCCTCGGCCTCCGGGTTGGCACAGAGCAGCACGGTCGCGGCCCCCTGCGCGCGGGACGCGGCGAGCGCCCCGAGAACGTACGGGGTGCGTCCGCTGGCGGCCAGCCCGACCACCAGGTAACCGGCGCGTACGCACTCGGCGGCCTCGGCCGCGCCGCCCCGGTCGTCGTCCTCGGCGTCCTCCACGGCGTGCCACATGGCGTCCGGTCCGCCGGCGAGGTGGGCGCAGAACCAGCCGCGTGGGGAGTTGAAGGTCGGCGCGAGCTCGGCGGCGTCGATCACGCCGAGCCGGCCGGAGGTCCCCGCGCCGAAGTAGTGCACCCGGTGCCCACCGCGCAGCGCGGCCACGGCCAGGTCGACCGAGGCGGCGATCTCGTCCAGGACCGCGGCGACGGCGGCGGGCACCCGCCGGTCCGCGTCGTTGATGACGGTGAGCACGTCCCGGGTCGACATCAGGTCCAGGTCGACGCTGTGCGGGTTGCGCCGCTCGGTGGGCGCGCCCACCCGGACCACCGGGCGGACGGGCAGCGCGGCCAACTCGTCCGGCTCCACCCGGCCGGCGGTCATCCGCGCCTCCGGCCCGAGCCGACCCGGTGCGACCGGACCGCCTCGGCGGTCACCTCCAGGGCCTTCTTCGCCCGGGCCCGGTTGCGGGCGGCCACCCCGACGAAGAGGCAGTCGACCACCGTGAGCTGAGCCAGCCGGCTGGCCATCGCGCCTGACCGGTAGGTGGTCTCCCGGGCCGCGGTGGTGAGCACGAAGTCCGCGATCTCGGTTATCGGCGATCTGGGGAAGTTGGTCAAGGCGACGGTGGCAGCGCCGCGCGCCCTGGCCTGCTCCAGCACCTCGATCACGTCCGAGGTGGTGCCGGTGTGCGAGATCCCGACCGCGACGTCGCCACGGCCGAGCAGGGCGGCGGAGGTCAGCGCGGTGTGCACGTCGGGGAAGTAGAAGGCGGTACGGCCGATGCGGTGCAGCTTCTGTTGGAAGTCCGACGCGACGAATCCGCTGGCGCCGGCGCCGTAGACGTCGGTCCGGCCGGCGTTCACGATGGCGTCGACGACCTGCTCGCAGACGGCCGGGTCGAGCTGCTCGGCAGTCTCCTCGACGGCCCGCGCGTCGTTGAAGGCGATGGTGGCGATGATCTGGGCGAGGTCGGCGCCGGGCGGGATGTCCCCGCCGACCACCCGGGCGTCCGGCGGCTCGATCCGGCGGGCCGCCTCCGCGGCGAGCCGGATCCGCAGCTGGGGATAGCCGTCCATGCCGACCGACCGGCAGAACCGGATGACGGTCGCCTCCGAGGTCTCGGCGACGGTGGCGAGGTCGGTGATGGTCCGGCGCGCGGCGGCCGCCGGGTCGGAGACGACCAGCCGAGCGACGCGCTGCTCGGCGGGCGACAGCGACGGGAGCAGGCCACTGATGTGGACGATCAGTCCACCGGGCTCGTGACTCGCAGAAATCTTCGGACTCTTCGCCACGGATGAAACTTACTTTCACGAGGCGTGAGCGTCAACCATGACTACGCGTATCGGGAAAAAGTACCCCGGCGAGTCTGCACCTCTGCCCGGAAGCGTGCCATTCCCGCAGCGCCGTCGCCTCATCCTCTCCGGTCGAGTCCACCACGCCGCACGGTCGCCCGCTAGCCCTGCATTCCGCACGTGGATGATCGTGGGTGGATTTCGGCGCGGCGGGTTGGTCGTGAGGGTGGCCGGTGGCAGCGTGCCGGGCTGTGAGACAGCGTGCGCGGTTCGGGTTGC
>JAEVHO010000037.1 GCA_016802835.1 Micromonospora sp. ATA32
GTCCTGGGCGGCCGGCGAGCGCGGGTCGAGCCCGCGGCCGGAGGTTGAGCCCAGCGGCCGGTCCAGGGAGGCGAGCAGCGCGTCCCGCCCGGCCCGGATCGGGTCCCGGCCGGGTCGGCTGTGCTCGCTCGCCGCCGGCAGGCCGTGCCCGCCCCGGCTAGGCTCGCCCCGCGACGGACCGTGCAGCGCGTGGCCGCCCCCGCTCCGGCGCCGGCTCCTGGCCGAGGATCGGCGTGGGACGCTCGGCGCAGAGGTATTGCGCCATGTCGTCGTGCGGGGTGACGTTCTGCCGGAGCTTGTCGAGATCCCAGACCGCCTGCGCGGTGGCCTTGCCCGACGGCCAGGTGGCGATGATCCGCCAGGTGCCGTCGTCGCGGCGGTAGGCGTCCCAGGAGATCTTCTCGGTGTCGATCCCGTGCTGGGACAGCCGACCGTTGACCACCTCGGCGAGCGGAGTCGGCTTCTCGGCGCCCTTGAGCCGGGTGCGGCGGGCGTGCTGGGCGAGCATCGCCCGCTCCTGGAGCACCGGGCCGGCGTACCGCAGGACCCGGTCGACCGGGACGCCGGCGATCCGGGCGACCTCCTCGGCGGACTCGCCGGAGCGGATCCGGGCCTGGATGTCCCGTGGGGACAGTGACGGTATCGGGTCGGAGGCGGCCGGGACCACCGCGAGCGGCGCGGCGCCCGGCTCGGCGTGCATCACCGTGGCGATGCGTTCGTCGATGGGGAGGGCGAGCAGGCGCCCGACCTCGTCGGCGAGCACCAGGGCCTGGCCGTCCTCGGAGAGGGCGACGAAGCGTACTGGGCGCATAGCTTGCCTCCGTCCCGCTTCGCTGGCCGCATGCCACGGGTCGGCCACCCGGGCGTCTCGCACCACGGTACGCCGATCGACTGCGACGTGGGAGACGCCACGCCCGCATGTCGTGGATGAGCTGGAACGATGATCACGGTCGGTGGCCGCCGAAGCGGTCGACGACACCGACCGTCACATCGTCTAGAGCCGCTCGACCACGTAGTCGATGGACGCGGTCAGCGCCTCCACGTCGGACGGCTCGACCGCCGGGAAGAGCGCGGCCCGCAGCTGGTTGCGACCCAGCTTCCGGTACGGCTCGGTGTCCACGATGCCGTTGGCGCGCAGCGCCCTGGCGATCGCGCTGGCGTCCACCCCGTCGGCGAAGTCGATGGTGGCGACCACGTTGGAGCGCAGCGCGGGGTCGGTGACGAACGGGGTCGCCACCGCGGAGCGCTCGGCCCAGCCGTACACGATGGCCGCGCTCTCGGCGGTGCGCTTGGCCGCCCAGGCCAGGCCGCCCTGCCCGTTCATCCAGTCGGTCTGCTCCGCGGCCAGGAAGATCGTGGCCAGGGCCGGCGTGTTGTACGTCTGCTCCAGCCGCGAGTTGTCGATCGCGGTGACCAGGTCGAGGAAGGCCGGGATGTACCGCCCGGAGGCCTTGATCTCGGTCGCCCGCTCCAGCGCGGCCGGGGACATCAGGGCCAGCCAGAGACCGCCGTCGGAGCCGAAGCACTTCTGCGGGGCGAAGTAGTAGACGTCGGTCTCGCCGACGTTCACGTCCAGCCCGCCGGCGCCGGAGGTGGCGTCGACCAGGAGCAGCGAGCCGGGGTCGGCGCCGGGCACCCGGCTGATCGGCACGGCCACGCCGGTGGAGGTCTCGTTGTGCGGGGTGGCGTAGACGTCCACGCCGGCCTCGGCGACCAGCGACGGGGCGCTGCCCGGGTCGGCCTTGCGGACCGTCGGCTCACCCAGGAACGGCGCATCCTTGACGGACTTGGCGAACTTGGCGCCGAACTCGCCGAAGCTCGCGAACTGGGCCCGGTCCCGGACCAGGCCGAATGTCGCGACCTCCCAGAAAGCGGTGGTGCCACCGTTGCCGATGACCACCTCGTAGCCCTCGGGGAGGGAGAAGAACTCGGCGATGCCGCGGCGCAGCCGGGCGACCTGGTCGCGGACGGTCTTCTGCCGGTGCGAGGTGCCGAGGTAGCTGGTTGCCACGTCGGCGAGGGCGGAGACGGCCTCCGGACGGACCTTGGACGGCCCGCAGCCGAACCGCCCGTCGGCGGGCTTGATGTCGTCTGGAATCCGGATGGTCGGTGCGTCAGCCACGGTTGTCGAGATCCTTCCGCATGGGCGAGGACGGGCCCTTCACCGGGCGCGGGCCGACGGCGGACGCGTGCGTGGGGCACACGGGCGCGGCCGGGATCCGAGCCCGGTCCGGCGGCACTGCCGAGCTCCCATCCTCGCACCTGCGGCGGCCCGACCGGCGGGAGGTCCCACGGCGGACGCTGAGGCGTGCGCCACACAACCGGCGATTCCGGACATGCGGCGGGCCCCGTCCGGAGGGACGGGGCCCGACGGGTACGCCTCAGACGCCGTGCGGGATGGCGTCCCAGCCCTCGACCTGCTGCGGCTTTCGGGGGGCCGGCCCGACGTAGCGGGCGGACGGGCGGACCAGCCGCTGCAGGCGCTTCTGCTCCAGGATGTGCGCGCTCCAGCCGCCCATCCGGGCGCAGGTGAACATCGAGGTGAACATGTGCGCCGGCACCTCGGCGAAGTCGAGCACCACGGCCGACCAGAACTCGACGTTGGTGGCGAGCACCCGGTCCGGCCGGCGGGCCTGGAGTTCGGCCAGCGCGGCCTTCTCCAGCGCCTCGGCGATCTCGAAGCGCGGCGCGCCCAGCTCCTTGGCGGTACGCCGCAGCACCCGGGCGCGCGGGTCCTCGGCCCGGTAGACCCGGTGGCCGAAGCCCATCAGCCGCTCGCCCCGGTCCAGGACGCCCTTGACGTACCCCTCGGCGTCGCCGCTGCGCTCGACGGCCTCCAGCATGGTGAGCACCCGGGAGGGGGCCCCACCGTGCAGCGGGCCGGAGAGCGCGCCGATGCCCGACGAGATGCAGGCGGCGGCGTCGGCGCCGGTGGAGGCGACGATCCGGGCGGTGAAGGTGGAGGCGTTCAGGCCGTGTTCGGCGGCCGAGATGAAGTAGGCGTCGACGGCCTTGACGTGCCGCGGGTCGGGCTCGCCACGCCAGCGCTTCATGAACCGCTCGACGATGGTCTGCGCCTTGTCGATCTCCTTCTGCGGCACCGCCGGCAGGCCCAGGCCGCGGGCCGACTGGGCGACGAAGGAGAGCGCGGTGACGGAGACCCGGGCGAGGTCCTCGCGGGCCTGCGGGTCGGAGATGTCCAGCAGCTGGCTGAGCCCCCAGTACGGGGCGAGCATGGCGACGGCGGACTGCACGTCGACCCGGATGTCACCGGAGTGCACCGGCACCGGGAACGGCTCGGCCGGCGGCAGGCCGGGGCCGAAGCGCCCGTCGACCAGCAGCGCCCAGACGTTGCCGAAGGAGATCTGGCCGATCAGATCCTCGATGTTGACCCCGCGATAGCGCAGCGCCCCGCCCTCGCGGTCGGGCTCGGCGATCTCGGTCTCGAAGGCTACGACGCCTTCCAGTCCGGGCTTGAAATCCGCCATCTCGTTCTCCTGGCTCTGGTCGGTGCGCGCGCCCGGGCTCATGTCCCCGCCCAGCCGGGCGAGCGCCTTAGGCGACCCTCAGGGGTGTGTTCGTGACATCTTGCCTGCTGGGTAACCGACCGCGCGACCCAGTGCGACTGTGCCGCGCGCGACATCCCCGCTGGTGACCGGTCCGACGGCCTCGGTGACACTGGTCGGCACGGGCTGGCCAGCGCTGCAGGGCGCGTACCGGCCCGGTGAGGAGGAGGGGGAACGTGACGGGCGACACAGTGGTCCCGGCCACCATGCGTAACGAGTACGCAGCCGACCTGGGCCTTTCGGAGGCGGAACTGGCGGCAGACTGGTACACCCAGTTCGACCGCTGGTTCGCCGACGCGGTGGCCTTCCGGCTCCCAGAGCCGAACGCGATGGTGGTCGGCACCGCCGACGCCGAGGGGCGGCCCAGCGGCCGGACGGTGCTGCTCAAGGGGTACGACCCGGAGGGCTTCGTCTTCTACACCAACTACGGGTCGCGCAAGGGCGTAGAGGCGGCCGCCAACCCGTACGCCAGTCTGGTCTTCCCGTGGTTCCCGATGCAGCGGCAGGTGGTGGTCGCCGGCCGGATCGTGCCGGTCAACCGGACGGAGACCGAGGCGTACTTCGCCAGCCGGCCGCGCGGCTCGCAGCTCGGCGCCTGGGCCAGCAGCCAGTCCCGGGTCATCCCCGACCGGGCCGCGCTGGAGGAGAGCTACCGGGCGGCGCAGGAGCGGTTCGCCGGCGTTGAGCCGATCCCGGCGCCGCCGGGCTGGGGTGGACTGCGGGTGCTGCCCGAGTCGGTGGAGTTCTGGCAGGGCCGGGCCGGCCGGCTGCACGACCGGCTCCGGTTCCGGCTCGCCGGTCCGGCCGGGTGGATCGTGGAGCGGCTGGCACCGTGACCGACGTCAAGGAGGCCCGGCCGCGTACCGCGCGCCGCTGGGCGATCGACCTGCGCCCGCTGGGCGTGCCCGCGTACCGGCGGATCTGGCTCGGCGGCAGCATCGCCATGCTCGGCTTCCAGTTCACCGCGGTGGCCGTGCCGGTGCAGATGTACGCGCTGACCCGGGACTCGTTCTGGGTCGGACTGCTCGGGGTGGCCGGGTTCCTGCCGCTGCTGGTGTTCGGGCTCTGGGGCGGCGCGGCCGCCGACGCCCGCGACCGGCGCGTCGTGCTGCTGACCAGCCAGGCGGTGCTCTGGGCGTCGATGCTGGCCCTGCTGGTGCAGGCGGTGCTGCGGGTGGACAGCCCGGTGCTGCTGCTGGCCCTGGTGGCGCTCCAGTCGGCGGGGTTCGCGATCAGCGGGGCGGCCCGCACCGCGAGCATCCCCCCGACTCGTCCCGGCGGAGCTGGTGCCCGCGGCGAGCACGCTGAACTTCACCACCTACACCGCCGCGTCGGTCGTCGGCCCGCTCGTCGCCGGGCTGATCTTCGCGACCTGGGCGACCGGCGTCGCGCTGCCGATCGCGTACGGCCTGGACATGCTCTTCTTCACCGCCGCGGTCTGGGCGACGGTCCGGATGCCGGCACTGCCGCCCGAGCCGGACCCCGACGGCGACGGCTCGCCCCGCCGGGCGGGACTGGCCAGCATCGTCGACGGGCTCCGCTACCTGACCACCACGCCGGTGCTGCTGCTCTCCTTCGTCATCGACCTGATCGCGATGGTCCTGGCCATGCCCCGGGCGCTCTTCCCGGAGGTGGCGCTGGAGCGGTTCGGCGGCGGCGCGGCGGTCGGCTGGCTCTACAGCGCGATCGCCATCGGGTCGATGCTCGGCGGGCTCACCTCCGGCTGGATTGGGCGGCTGCGGCGGCAGGGGTTGGTGCTGGTGCTGGCCGTGGTCGGCTGGGGGCTCGCCGTCGCGGCCGCCGGCTTGGCCGGCCAGCTCTGGCTGATGGTCGTCCTGCTCGCGGTGGCCGGGGCGGCCGACCTGATCAGCGCGGTGCTGCGACAGTCGATGCTGCTGATCCACGCTCCCGACCGGATGCGCGGCCGGCTCCAGGGGGTGAACACGGTGGTGGTCGCGGGCGGGCCGCGCCTGGGCGACCTGCGGGCCGGCGGGATGGCGGCCGGGTTCGGCACCGGGGTCGCCTGGGTCGGCGGCGGCCTGGCCTCGGCGGTGCTCGCGGTGCTGCTGGTGGTCGCGTTCCCGGCCCTGCTGCGCTACCGCGCCGGCACCGCCCCGACGACGGACCGGGGCTGACCGGTCCGACGGACCGGGGGCGGCGGCCGGAGCTGAGGGTCGGGCGCGGACCGGGGCCGAGCGACTAAGGTCCCCGGCATGGAGAACGCCGAGCCGCGCCACCCGTCCGGGGCACAGTGGACCATTTCCGCCGGCGACCACGAGGCCGTGATCGTGGAGGTGGGCGGTGGGGTGCGGGCGTACCGGCACGACGGCGTCGACTACCTCGACGGGTACGACGCGGACGAGATCTGCCCCGGCTCGGCCGGGCAGGTGCTGGCGCCGTGGCCGAACCGGATCCGGGACGGGGCGTACACCTTCGGCGAGCGGTCGTTGCAGCTCACGCTGACCGAGCCGGCCCGCAACAACGCGATGCACGGCCTGGTCAACTGGGTGCCGTGGCAGTTGGAGGAGCAGTCCGCCGACGCGGTCACGGTGGGCTACGACCTGCCGCCGCAGCCGGGCTACCCGTGGGCGCTGCGGCTGCGTACCCGGTGGAGTGTCGGGGTGGACGGGCTGCGCGCCGAGCATGAGGCGACCAACCTCGGTGCCGAGCCGGCGCCGTTCGGTTTTTCCATGCACCCCTACCTGCGGCTGCCCGGGGTAACCGTGGAGGAGATGTCGCTGCGGGTGCCGGGGCGTACCCGGTTGCTGCTGGACGGGCGGTTGCTGCCGATCGCCGCGACCGGGGTGGCCGGCACCGAGTACGACTTCAGCGCGCCGCGCCGGATCGGCGACGCGGTGCTGGACCTCGCCTTCGGCGAGGTGGTCCGGGACGACGACGGCGGCTCGGCGGTGACCCTCGCCGGCCCGGACGACTCGGCCGCCGTGCGGATCTGGGCCGACGGTGAGTTCCACTGGTGGCAGGTCTTCACCGGGGACACGCTGACCGGCGAGCGGCACCGCCGGTCGGTGGCGGTGGAGCCGATGACCTGCCCGCCGGACGCGTTCCGCTCGGGCAAGGACGTGATCACGCTGGAGCCCGGCAAGACCTGGCGGGGCGCCTGGGGCGTCCGGCCGGGGGCCTGAGCGGCATGGAGTTCGCCGAGGTCGTCCGGCGCCGCCGGATGGTCCGCAACTACGACCCGGACCGCCCGGTCCCGCCCGACGTGGTGGAGCGCCTGCTCGACCACGCGGTCCGCGCGCCGTCGGCCGGCTTCTCCCAGGGCTGGGGTTTCCTGGTGCTGGAGACGCCGGCGGACCGGGAGCGGTTCTGGGCGACGGCCACCCCGGGTGGCGGCGGCCGGGAGCGCTGGCTGGCCGGAATGCGGCGGGCACCGCTGATCATCGTGCCGCACGCCAACCGCTCGGCCTACCTGGAGCGGTACGCGGAGCCGGACAAGGGCTGGGCGGACCGCTCGACCGAGCGCTGGCCGGTGCCCTACTGGTACGTGGACACCGGCTTCGCGGCCCTGCTGATGCTGCTGACGGCGGTGGACGAGGGGCTGGGGGCCTGCTTCTTCGGCATCCCGCCGCAGCGGATCGACGATTACCGGGAGGCGTTCGGGGTGCCCGAGGAGTACCAGCCGATCGGGGCGGTTACCGTCGGTTACCCGGCGTCCGACCATCGGTCACCGTCGCTGCGGCGCGGTCGTCGTCCGGTCGACGAGGTGGTCCGGCGCGGCCGGTGGAGTTGACCCGCGATAGGTCCGGCTCGTGGTGCTTTGCCCGTTCGGTAGCGGGTCGCGGGTTGTCGAATCTGACATGAGGGAGCAAAACGCGGTGTGGCGTGGGCGGTTAGGCTGGCACGGTCATGGGCGCCGCGCCTCGCGGTGCCGCGCCGCCTCCCGGCACGTCGCCGGTCGGCCGGGCCAGGGGGAGGGGAGCGTGCCGTGATCTTCAGAGCGGTCCGGGACGGGCGTCCCTACCCGGAGCACAACTACACACTCAAGCAGTGGGCGGAGATCCCGCCGCGCCCGCTGCGGATCGACCAGCTGATCACCACCAAGCGGGAGTTGGCGCTCGACAAGCTCCTCGCGGAGGACTCGACCTTCTACGGGGACCTCTTTCCCCACGTGGTGCAGTGGAACGGCGGGCTCTACCTGGAGGACGGCCTGCACCGGGCGCTGCGCGCCGCCCTGCAGCAGCGCAACCAGATCCACGCCCGGGTCCTCGTCCTTTCCGGCCAGGCGGAGTGACGGCGACCAACCGCCCCTCCCGGCCTCGCCTGAAGAATCGTTAAGGTGACCCCCATGAGCCCGACTCCTCCGCTCGACCTGCTGGACCTGGACTCCTCGCTGAGCGAGGAGGAGCGGCAGATCCGCGCCGTGGTGCGCCAGCTCGTCGACGACCGGGTTCGCCCGCACGTCGCCAGCTGGTACGAGGAGGGCCAGGTGCCCGCCCGCGAGCTGGCCCGCGAGTTCGGCAAGCTGGGGCTGCTCGGCATGCACCTGACCGGGTACGGCTGCGCCGGCGCCTCGGCCGTCGCGTACGGGCTGGCCTGCCTGGAGCTGGAGGCCGGCGACTCCGGCGTCCGCTCGCTGGTCTCCGTGCAGGGCTCGCTGGCCATGTACGCCATCTGGCGGTTCGGCAGCGAGGAGCAGAAGCAGCGCTGGCTGCCGTCGATGGCGACCGGTGAGGCGATCGGCTGCTTCGGGCTGACCGAGCCGGACCACGGCTCCGACCCGGCGTCGATGGCCACCCGGGCCCGCCGCGACGGCGACGACTGGGTGCTGGGCGGCGGCAAGATGTGGATCACCAACGCGCCGATCGCCGACGTCGCCGTGATCTGGGCCCGTACGGAGCAGGGGGTGCGCGGTTTCGTCGTACCGATGGACACGCCGGGGGTGACGGCCCGGGAAATCCGGCGCAAGATGTCGCTGCGCGCGTCGGTCACCGGCGAGATCTCGCTCGACGACGTCCGGCTCCCGGCGGACGCCGCGCTGCCCGAGGCGATCGGGCTCAAGGGCCCGCTGAGCTGCCTGACCGAGGCCCGGCACGGGATCGTCTGGGGCGCGCTCGGCGCGGCCCGCGACTGCCTGGAGACCGCCCTGGACTATGCGACCACCCGGACCCAGTTCGGTCGGCCGCTGGCCGGTTTCCAGCTCACCCAGGCCAAGCTCGCCGACATGGCCGTCGAGCTCAACAAGGGCTACCTGCTGGCGCTGCACCTGGGCCGGCTCGCCGACGCCGGTGCGCTCCGCCCCGAGCAGGTCAGCGTCGGCAAGCTCAACAACGTCCGGGAGGCGCTGGCGATCGCCCGGCAGTGCCGCACCATCCTCGGCGCCAACGGCGTGTCCGGGGAGTACCCGGTGATGCGGCACGCCAACAACCTGGAGAGCGTGCTGACCTACGAGGGCACCTCGGAGATCCACCAGCTGGTCATCGGGCAGCGGTTGACCGGCCTCTCCGCCTTCGCCTGACCGCGCGCTGTCGCCGGGCACCTGACCTGCGGCGCTGCCCGGTCCGGGCGCTCGACGAGCGGGTGTCGTACCGGGGACGTACCGTCATCTTCAGACGACGTGTCTGACGAGGACGGTGAGGGTGATGGCCCGCGACGCTGGCATCAACGAGCCCACGAGGGAGTTCCCGGGATACCCCACCGGCGACGATCTCAAGGAGCGGTCGGACGCCACACCCGAACCGGCGACGGGTGCGCCGGGGAGTCTCGGCGGGTCGACCCGCGGGCTGCTCTGGGTGCTCGGGCGCCGCCGCGCTCGCGGTGGTGGTGCTGCTCGGCGTGCAGGCCACCGGCATCCTGCCCGACTTCCGCAACCCGTTCGCCAAGGAGCAGACCGACCGGAGCCAGCCGCCGCTGCTGAAGTCGATCCAGGACCTCAGCCGGTACGTCGCCGCCGAGGGCAACTTCCAGGTCGTGGTGGACACCCAGAACGACCGGCGGAACGTGCCGGAGTTCCTGCTCAACGAGCGCACCCTCTTCGTCGGGGCGGGCAGCGTCGAGGCGTACGTCGACTTCACCAGGATCTCCGAGGGTGCGGTGGTCGAGTCGGCCGACAAGAAGTCGGTGGAGATCAAGCTGCCGGCCCCGCAGCTCGGCAAGACCAACCTCGACATGGAGAAGAGCTACGTCTTCGCCGAGCAGCGTGGCCTGATCAACCGGCTCGGTGACCTGGTCGGCAACGACCCGAACCGGCAGCAGCAGGTCTACCAGCTCGCCGAGGAGCGGATCACCGCCGCCGCCCGGGACAGCGGGCTGGCGGCGCGGGCCCAGGAGAACACCCGAAAGATGCTGGAGGGGCTGCTCCGCTCCCTCGGCTACGAGAAGGTAACCGTCACCTACACCGCCCCGTGAGCCGGTGCGGGGGCCTGCCTCCGCTCAGACGCCGCAGCGCCCGCCCCGGAACCCGGAGCGGGCGCTGCCTTGCGGGTGGGCCTGGGTCAGTGGCGGGTGGTCGCCGGGTAGCGGTCCTCGTTGGGAATCAGGATCCACAGCACCAGATAGACGATCACCTGGGTGCCGGGCAGCAGCAGCGACAGCAGGAACAGCAGCCGGATCATGCCGGCCGAGGTGTTGAACCGGCGGGCGAGGCCGGCGCAGACACCGGCGAGCATGCGCCCCTCGCGGGGCCGGACCAGTTTGCGACTCATCGTCGTACTCCCACTCTGCGGCGATCCGCCGCTCCGCACTCCACGGTAGGAACGGTCGGCCACCACGCCCTCCGTCCGAAGGGGGATCCGGCGACCCCGTACCCGTAGGTGGTTACCCGCGCGCCCCCGCGCCGACGCCTGCGGCCGCTGTTCGCCCAGGCCGGGTAGGCTCGCCGGTCGAGGCCGCCCACACCCCGGGCGGCGAGGCCGCCCACATCCGGGCGACTCCCCGACGACCACCCCGACCGGGGGCGGACGTGACCCGGGCCGGACCGGCACAACGGGGACGGCCGCGAGGAAAGTGCAGCCATGATCAGTGTTTTCGACCTCTTCAGCGTCGGTATCGGGCCGTCCAGCTCGCACACCGTCGGGCCGATGCGTGCCGCCCGGACGTTCGTGACCGGGCTCAAGGCCGACGGACTGCTCGCCGTCACCGCGCGGGTGCAGGCCGAGCTCTTCGGGTCGCTGGCGCGACCGGGCACGGGCACGGCAGTGACCGGGCCGTGCTGCTCGGGCTGGAGGGCGAGGCGCCCGAGACGGTCGACACGGACACCGTCGGGCCGCGGGTGGCCCGGATCCGCGCCGAGGGGCGGCTGCGCCTGCTCGACGCCCACCCCGTCGACTTCGACCCGGACCGTCACCTGGTGCTGCACCGCCGCCGGTCGCTGCCGTACCACCCGAACGGGATGACCTTCGTCGCGTACGACGAGAGCGGCGCGGAGCTGCGGTCGCGCACCTACTACTCAGTCGGCGGCGGGTTCGTGGTCGACGAGGCGGCGGCCGGGGCGGACCGGATCATCCCCGACACCACCCGGGTCCGGCACCCGTTCCTCACCGGGGTGGAGCTGCTGAACCTCACCACCGCCACCGGGCTGTCGATCAGCGAGGTGATGCTCGCCAACGAACGCTCCTGGCGCACCGAGGCGGAGATCCGGGCCGGCCTGCTGGAGATCTGGCGGGTGATGCAGGAGTGCGTCGAGCGGGGTTGCGAGCGCGACGGTGTGCTTCCCGGCGGCCTCAAGGTCCGCCGCCGGGCCGCCGAGCTGCGCCGCAGCCTGGAGGCGGATGCCGGAACCGCCGACCCGCTGCACGTGATGGACTGGGTGACCCTCTTCGCGCTCGCGGTCAACGAGGAGAACGCTGCGGGCGGGCGGGTGGTCACCGCGCCGACCAACGGCGCCGCCGGGATCATCCCGGCCGTGCTGCACTACTACACCCGGTTCGTCCCGGGGGCGTCCGAGGACGGGGTGGTCCGCTTCCTGCTGGCCGCGGGCGCCATCGGAGTGCTGTTCAAGGAGAACGCGTCGATCTCCGGCGCCGAGGTCGGCTGCCAGGGCGAGGTCGGGTCGGCCTGTTCGATGGCCGCCGCTGGGCTGGCCGAGGCGCTGGGTGGCACCCCGGAGCAGGTGGAGAACGCGGCCGAGATCGGCATGGAGCACAACCTCGGCCTGACCTGTGACCCGGTCGGTGGCCTGGTGCAGATCCCCTGCATCGAGCGGAACGCGGTGGCTAGCATCAAGGCGATCACCGCCGCCCGGTTGGCCCTGCGTGGCGACGGGGTGCACACGGTCTCCCTCGACAAGGTCATCAAGACCATGCGGGAGACCGGGGCCGACATGAAGGTCAAATACAAGGAGACCGCGCGCGGCGGCCTCGCGGTGAACGTGATCGAGTGCTGACTGGGATTCGATCGAGGTAGCTTGTTCACCGGCTGCTGACCAGTTGCGCGTGCAGCGGGCGGGAGGCCACGGTGACGTCTGGCGTCGGGGCGTTGTGGTCGCACCGGAACGCCCTGCGCATCCTGGTCAAGCGGGACCTGGCGGTGAAATACCAGCAGTCGGTGCTGGGCTACTTCTGGTCGCTGATCGAGCCGCTCGGCATGGGGGCGATCTACTGGTTCGTCTTCGGCGTGCTCTATGCCGGTGACACCGGCAAGCACCTCGGCGACGCGGCCGAGTCGTACCCGCTCTTCCTGATCACCGGCATCTTCGCCTGGATGTGGGCCAGCTCGGCGCTGAGCGAGGCGACGAACGCGCTGACCGGCCAGGCCCGGCTGATCACCACGATGAACCTGCCGCGCCAGGTCTTCCCGATCGGCCGGGTCACCGGCCGGTTCGCCGAGTACGCCGCCGGCCTGCCGATCCTGGTCGCCATCGCGGCGGTGTACGCCGGGCACGGGAAGATCCACCCCGGCTGGTCCCTGCTGGCCCTGCCACTCGCCGTCGCGGTGCAGGCCGTCCTGCTGATCGGGGTGTCGCTGCTGCTGTCGGCGTTCAATGTGCTCATGCGGGACATCGAGCGCTTCATGCGGCTGATCATCCGGGTGCTCTTCTACGCCACGCCGATCATCTATCCGCTGAGTCTGGTGCGGGACTCGTCCATGCCCCGCTGGGTCAAGATCGTCTACGAGCTCAACCCGCTGGTCGGCATCTTCCAGCTCCAGCACTCGATCTGGTACCCGGACCAGTTCCCGGACGGCCGGCTGCTCGCCACCACGGTGGTCGGCAGCCTGCTGGTGCTGGTGGTCGGCTGGTGGGTGTTCCGCCGGCTCGAGCCCGCGGTCCTCAAGGAGCTGTGATGTCCGCGCCGATCATCGAAGCGCACGGCCTCGGCATCCAGTTCGTCCGCAACCGTCGGCGCCAACTGCGGTTGCGCGAGTTCTTCATCCACCGGGGTGGGCGCAACGCCTCGTCCGGCCGGTTCTGGCCGCTGCGCGACGTGTCGTTCCGGGTCGAGGCCGGCGAGACCGTCGGCGTGGTCGGTCGCAACGGCACCGGCAAGAGCACGCTGCTGCGGCTGATCGCCGGGGTGCTGATCCCCGACGAGGGCCGGATCGACGTACGCGGGGACGTCGCCCCTTTGCTGGAACTCTCCGCCGGCTTCTCCAACGACCTCACCGGCCGGGAGAACCTCTACCTGGTCGGCGGCCTGCACGGGCTGTCGTCGAGCTACCTCAGGCGGAACTTCGACGACATCGTCTCGTTCGCCGGCGAACAGGTGGAACGGGCCATCGACACCTCGGTCCGGCACTACTCGTCGGGGATGAAGGTGCGGCTCGGCTTCGCCATCATCGCCCACCTGCCGCACCCGATCCTGCTGATGGACGAGGTGACCGCGGTCGGCGACGCGGAGTTCCGCAGGAAGTGCTACGCGACGATCGAACGACTGCTCGAGGAGGGGCGCACCCTGGTGCTGGTGTCCCACAACGAGAAGGACCTGACCCGGTTCTGCCGGCGGGGGCTCTTTCTCGACGCCGGACGGCTGACCGTCGACGGGACGATCGCCGAGGCGCTGGAGGCCTACCACAACGCGGTCCCGCAGTGACCCTGGCGATCGTACTCACCCTCGGCGCGCCGGCGGGGAGCCTGCCGACCGGTACCGGCGCGACGCTCACCGAACGGTTGACCGGGCAGCTGCGCCGGGCCGGCGCGTACGACGTGCGGGTCGCAGACGACCTCGACGAGCTGGCCGCACTGGTCGGGGCGGCGACCGGCCCGGTGATCGTCAGCGGTGCCGACCTGGTGGCGCACACCGCAGTGCTGCGACACCTCGCCACCAGCCCGGTGGGGCCCACGGTGGCGCTGGTGCTGACCGACCCACCCGGCGCCGGTCATGCGGTGGTGCGCGAGGAGCGGGGCCAGGTGGTCGACGCCGGTCCGCCGGACCGGCTGGACGACACCTCCACCGGCGTCTTCGGCGGCGCGCTCCGGATCGGTGTGGACGACCTGCCGGCGCTCGCCGCCGCCGCGCGGGCGGCCGCCGCCGGCGTGCTGCCCGTCGGGACCGCGGCGGTGGGAACACCACCCGCCGGGCCCGCCGTGGACCGGCTCTTCGCGGCCCTCACCGCGCTCGGCACCCTGACCTTCGCCCACCGGGTACGCCTGCTCGTCGCGCGCCGGGTCACCGACCGGGCCGGGCTGGCCGCCGCTGAGGCGGCCCTGGGCGGGGTGGACGAGGACGCGGCCGAGCTGCGACTCTCCGTGAAGGAGCGGGACGACTTCTTCGCCACCTTCCTCGTCAGCACCTGGTCGCCACACCTCGTCCGGGCGGCGGCCCGGATCGGGCTCGGCCCCACCGCGATCACCGTGCTCTCGGTGCTGTTCGCGGTGACCGCCGCCGTGCTCTTCGGCATCGGCGGCCGGTCGGCCCTGGTCGGCGGCGCCGTCCTGCTCTATCTCGGCTTCGTGCTGGACTGCGTGGACGGGCAGCTGGCCCGCTACACCCGCGACTTCAGCGCCTGGGGCGGCTGGCTGGACACCATGGCCGACCGGGCGAAGGAGTACCTCGTCTACGCCGGCCTGGGCTTCGGCGCGACGCACGCCGGGCTGGGCAACGGCTGGGCGGTGGCGATCGCCGCGATGACCCTGCAGACCGTCCGGCACATGACCGACACCTGGTACGGCGCGCTGCACGACGAGGCCGCCCACCGGCCCGCCCGGACGGGCGGCGTCGCCGGGGTCGGCGGCCGGCTGAACGCCGCCTCGACCCGGGTGCAGGCGGACCCGGGGTCGGTGTCGTACTGGCTGAAGCGGACGGCGGCCTTCCCGATCGGTGAGCGGTGGGCACTGATCGCGCTGACCGCCGCGCTGTTCAATCCGATGGTCAGCCTGGTCGCGGTGCTGGTCTGCGGGACGCTCGCCTTCGCGTACACCGGCGCGTTGCGTACCCTGCGGGCCCGTTGGATGTGGGTGCCGGTGCTGGAGACGGTCGACGCGACCCTGCACCGCGACGACGGCCCGCTGGTCCGCGCCGGGTCGGTGCGGCTCCGGGCCTGGTGGGCGTCGACGTCGCTGCGGCGGGCGCTGGGTCCGCCGCGACCGATGCCGGCGGCGGCCCTCGCCGTGGTGGCTGTCGTCGCCCTGCTGGCGCTGGCCCTGGTCGGACCGGGCACCGCGGTGCCCGCTGGGCGGTGGCCGGCACGCTCCTGGTGCTGGTCGGCGCCGGCGGGGCGGCCGGGATGGCGCACCGCGGGCCACTTGGACTGGCTGGTGCCGGCCGCGCTGCGCGCCGCCGAGTACCTCTTCGCGATCGCCGTCGGGGTGCTCGGTGACGTGCCACCCTGGTTGATCTTCGGGTACGTCTTCGTGCTCACCCTGCACCACTACGACCTGACCGCCCGGCTGGAGAAGCGCCAGCCCGCGCCCCCGTTGCACGACGCGATGCTCGGCTGGGACGGGCGCTCCGCGCTCCTCGCGGTGGCGTCGTTCGTCGGATCAGCGAGGATCGGGATGGCTACACTCGGTACGTACCTTCTCGTGGTTTTTGTCGGGAGCGTGGTCCTCGCCTGGGTGGTCCTGCCCGCCCGCGCTCCGCGGACGCCGGGTGTCCCGGCGGGCGGAGGTGGTCGCTCGCCGGCCTGACGGAGGGGCCCGCCGGATGACCCTGATCAGCTTCGTCGTACCGGCCTTCCGGGTGCAGGGCTACCTGCGCGAATGTCTGGACTCGATCCTCGGCCAGCCGTTCGACGACATCGAGCTGATCGGCGTCGACGACGGCTCCCCCGACGCCAGCGGCGAGATCCTCGACGAGTACGCGGCCCGCGACCCCCGGGTACGGGTCATCCGGCTGCCGGAGAACATCGGGCTCGGCCCGGCCCGAAACGTCGGCCTGGACCTGGCCGTCGGCGAGTACGTCTGGTTCGTCGACGGCGACGACTGGTTGGCGCCGGACTGCCTGCCGGAGGTGGCCGAGCGGCTCCAGGTCACCAGCCCCGACGTGCTGATCGTCGACCACGTCCGGACGTACTGGAACGACACGGTCACGCACAGCGGGATGGCAGAGGTGTTCCCCGAGCCGCCCGGCGAGGCGACCTTCCGGCTGCGGGACCGCCCGGAGACCATGCGGCTGCTGCACACGGCCTGGAACCGGCTGGTCCGCCGGCAGTTCCTGGTCGACCTTGGGCTGCGCTTCGCGGCCGGCTGGTACGAGGACGTGCCGTTCAGCTATCCGGTGCTGATGGCCGCCGAACGGATCGGCGTGCTCGACACGGTCTGCCTGAACTACCGGCAGCGACGTACCGGGGCGATCACCCGGACCCGCGGGGACCGGCACTTCGAGGTGTTCCCGCAGTGGCACCGGGTCTTCCACCTGATGGAGAGCTGGGGGGCGGCGCTCGAGGAACTCCGCCCGGCCGTGTTCGAGCGGATGATCTGGCACTACCTGACCGTGCTGGGCAACGGGGAGCGGATCTCCCCCGAGCTGCGGCCGGCGTTCTTCGCCCAGATCACCGCGGACTACGCCCGCTGGCTGCCGCCCGGCGGCTATCCGGTGCCGGGCGGGGTGGAGGGGCTCAAGCACCGGTTGGTCGCCGCCGGCCGGTGGCGGACGTTCAGCGCGCTGCGGGCCGTCAGCCGGGCCCGGGACCAGGCCCGACGCTCGGTCCGCACCGCCCGGCGGCGGTCCTGCCGCCGGCCCGGCAGACCGCGCGGGTGACCCGGGACGCGGTGGCGCACGAGTACTACCGGGCGGAGCTGCGCCGGCCGATCGACCCGAAGCTCGCCGTGTACGCCGCCTACTGGTACCGCGGGTACGCCTGCAACCCGGCCGCCATCTACGCCGCCGCCCGGCGGCTGGCCCCCGGAGATCCGGGGGGGTCTGGATCGTCCGGCGGGACCGGGTCGGCACGCTGCCGCCGGGCGTCGAGTACGTGGTCGCCGGCACCCCGGCGTACTACCGGACCCTGGCCCGGGCGCGCTGGCTGGTGAACAACGTCAACTTCCCCGACTTCGTCCGCAAGCGTCCCGGATCGGTGCACGTCCAGACCCACCACGGCACGCCGGTCAAGGTGATGGGGCTCGACCAGCAGCGGTATCCGCTGGGCGCCGGCGACATGGACTTCGCCCGGCTGCTGCACCGGATCGACCGGTGGGACTTCAGCATCACCTCCAACAGCTTCTCCACCCAGATGTGGGAGCGCGCCTACCCGGCCTCCTACACCACCCTGGAGGTCGGCTACCCGCGCAACGACCGGCTGGCCACCGCGACTGCCGCCGAGGTGCGGCAGGTCCGGGCGGGGCTGGGCATCGGGCCGGACGACCCGGTGGTGCTCTACGCGCCCACCCATCGCGAGCACCTGCCCAACTACCGCCCGCCCTTCGACCCGGACCGGCTGCTCGACCTGCTCGGTCCGGCCGGCCGGCTGCTGATGCGCAGCCACTACTTCCACGACCGGGGCGGGCGGTTCCGGCCCCTCGGCGTGGGACGGGTGCTCGACGTCAGTGCGCACGCCCGGGTGGAGGACCTCTACCTCGCCGCCGACGTGCTGATCACCGACTATTCCTCGGCGATGTTCGACTACGCCGTCCTGGACCGGCCGATCGTCATCTACGCGCCGGACTGGGACGCCTACCGGCTGGCCCGCGGGGTCTACTTCGACGTGACGGCCGAGCCGCCGGGCGCGGTGGCGACCACCTTCGCGGACCTGCTCGACCTGTTCCGTACCGGCGACGTCCGGTCCGCGGCGGCGGACGCGGCCCGGCAGCGGTTCCGGGAGCGCTTCTGCGCCCTCGACGACGGCCACGCCGCCGAGCGGGTGGTCCGCCGGGTCTTCCCCTGCGAGCGGAATCTGACCGCTGGCAGGTAATAGGTCTGTCACGGGTCGAACATGGAACGTTTACCCGATGTGCTGATCGAATGATCCTGGTCACATTCATGGGGGGTTCGGCTGACGAGCTGGGGGAGGAGACGGTGACCACCGTCGCGCTCAAGGATGTCACCAAGGTGTTCCAGGACGGGACGCTCGCGGTCGACAGCGTCAATCTCGATGTCAACGACGGCGAGTTCATGGTGCTGCTCGGCCCGTCCGGATGTGGAAAGTCCACCGTGCTCAGGATGGTGGCCGGGCTGGAGGATCCGACCAGCGGCGCGGTGATGCTCGACGGCGAGCTGGCCAACGACCTGCCGCCGCGCGAACGGAAGATCGCGATGGTCTTCCAGGACTTCGCGCTCTATCCGCACATGAGCGTGGGGGACAACATCGCCTTCCCGTTGCGGCTGGCCGGGGTCGATCCGACGCCGCGCGGCGAACGGGTCGCCGACGTGGCCGGCGCGCTGGGCATCGGGGACGTCCTCGGTCGCAAGCCGAGCCAGCTCTCCGGCGGGCAGCGGCAGCGGGTCGCGATGGGCCGGGCGATAGTCCGCCGGCCCGGGCTGTTCCTGATGGACGAACCGCTGTCCAACCTGGACAGCGGACTGCGCGCCGAGCTGCGGGCGGAGATCTCCGGCCTGACCCGCGAGCTGGGCGTCACCACCATCTACGTGACCCACGACCAGGCCGAGGCGCTGACCATGGCCGACCGGGTAGCCATCATGCGCAAGGGCGTGCTCCAGGACGTGGGCACGCCCACCCAGGTGTACGGCCGGCCGGCCACCCTCTACGTCGCGGCCTTCCTGGGCAGCCCCCGGATGAACCTGCTCGAGGCCTCGGTCTACGTCCACCTCGACCGGTATGTCACGCTCAACCTCGGCGAGCAGGCGCTCTACCTGCCCTGGGACGACATCCGCAGCCGGGCTGTGGCGCATTACCACGGGGAACGGATCGTGGTCGGAATGCGTGCCGAGGCGTTGACGCCGGTCAGCCCGGACACTGCGGGCGACGTGATCCAGGGCCGGATCCGCTACCTCGAGCACCACGGGCACGAGTCGCTCGCCTTCCTCGACATCGGGGCCACCGCGATCGTGGTGGACGAGATGGGCAGCCCCGCGCAGAGCGGGGCGCCGGCAGCGGGGCCGGCGCCGGTTCGGCCAGGTCATGCAGCGGCTCGCGGCCGGGCGGGCGAGCCGGAGGCCGGCGCAGACAGGGACGGCGGCAACCGGACCAGCGTGCTGACCGATCCGGGCCGGCACCAGCGCCGCCCGGCCGAGCTCGCGGTGCGGCTGGGCCCCGTACCCGGCGGTCTCCCCGGGTCACCCGCTGGCCGTCTCGGTACGGATGGACGCGCTGCACTTCTTCGACGAGCGCGGCGACCGGATCGACGTGGGCTGGCGCTGAGCTGCGTCGGGCGAGCCACCCGATCAGCGGAGACGCGCCGGGTAAGGGGTATTGCCCGCGAAGTTACCGACTAGTAACGTCGGGGTATGTCCATCGACTCGCGCCAGGTGGCGGCCGGCATGCTCGAGGCCGTGCCGTTCGCCCGTACTCTCGGCTTCGAATTCGTCGAGGTCGCGCCCGAGGCGGACGGCGGGGTACGGGCCGTCGTCCGGCTGCCCGACTCGCCGGCCACCCACAACCACGTCGGCGGACCGCACGCCGGCGCCATGTTCACGCTCGGCGAGACCGCGTCCGGGGCGGTGGTGCTCGCCGCGTTCGGGCAGCTGCTCGACCGCGCGGTGCCGCTGGCCGTCCGGGCCGAGATCGCGTACCAGAAGCTGGCCATGGGTCCGGTGCTGGCCACCGCCCGGCTCGGCCGACCGGCGACCGAGGTGATCGCCGAGCTGGACGCCGGCCGGCGGCCCGAGTTCCCCGTGCCGGTCGAGATCACCACCTCCGACGGCACGCTCACCTCGGCGATGACGGTGGTCTGGACGCTCCGCCCTAACCGCTGAACGGTCCGGGCGGGGCGGAAACGGGTTTGCCGGGACGGCCGGCTGGATAGATTCGTACCGTGCTGGGCCTACCTGCTCACGTGACCGCCTGTCTCTTCGATCTGGACGGTGTGCTGACGCAGACCGCCCGCGTGCACAACGCCGCCTGGACCGAGACGTTCAACGCGTTCCTCCGCGAGCGCGCGGCGGCCACCGGTGACCCGTACCGCCCGTACGACCCGGGCCCGGACTACAACCGGTACGTCGACGGGAAGCCCCGGGCCGACGGCGTCCGGTCCTTCCTCGCCTCCCGCGACATCACGCTGCCCGAGGGGAGCCCGGACGACCCGCCGGACGCCGCCACCGTCAACGGCGTGGGCAACCGCAAGAACGTGACCCTGCTCGAGCGAATCCGCACCGACGGGGTGGAGATCTATCCCGGCTCGGTGGCCTACCTGCAGGCGGCGGCCGCCGCCGGACTACGCCGCGCCGTCGTCTCGGCCAGCGCCAACTGCCGGGAGGTGGTGGCCCGCGGCCGCCTGGAACCGCTGCTAAGGCGCGGGTCGACGGCCTGGTCGCCCGCGCCCAGGGGCTGCGCGGCAAGCCGCACCCGGACACCTTCCTCGCCGGCGCGAAGCTGCTCGGGGTCGAGCCGTCCCAGGCCGCCGTCTTCGAGGACGCGCTCTCCGGGGTGGCCGCCGGCCGGGCCGGCGGGTTCGGCTACGTGGTCGGGGTCGACCGGGTCGGCCAGGCCGACGAGCTGCGGGCGCACGGCGCCGACGTGGTGGTCACCGACCTCGCCGAGCTGATGGGCGCGGACTCGTGATCCGGGAACGGGCCTATCCGGTCGAGCCGTGGCACATCCGGGAGACCCGGCTGGACCTGGACGTCCTCGCCCAGTCGGAGTCGGTCTTCGCGCTCTCCAACGGGCACGTCGGGCTACGCGGCAACCTCGACGAGGGCGAGCCGCACGGCCTGCCCGGCACCTACCTGAACTCCTTCTACGAGCTGCGCCCGCTGCCCTACGCGGAGGCCGGCTTCGGTTTCCCGGAGTCCGGGCAGACCATCGTCAACGTCACCAACGGCAAGCTGATCCGGCTGCTGGTGGACGACGAGCCGCTCGACGTCCGGTACGGCGAGCTCATCGCCCACGAGCGGATCCTCGACCTGCGCGCCGGCACCCTGCACCGGGAACTGCACTGGCGCTCCCCGGCCGGCCGGGAGGTCAAGGTACGCAGCACCCGGCTGGTCTCCTTCACCCAGCGGTCCGTCGCCGCGATCCAGTACGAGGTGGAGTCCGTCGACGGGCCGATCCGGCTCATCCTCCAGTCGGAACTGGTCGCCAACGAGACCCTGCCGGCGCAGAGCCGCGACCCGCGGGTGGCGGCCGTCCTGGAGTCGCCGTTGCAGGCCGAGGAGGAGCTGACCACCGACGGCGGCGGACTGCTGATCCACCGGACGAAGGTCAGCGGGCTCCGGGTGGCCGCCGCGATGGACCACGACGTGCACGGTCCGGCACACACCACCATCGACACCGAGGGGTACGAGGACTGGGTCCGTACCACCGTCGGTTGCGTGCTGAGGCCCGGCGAGACGCTGCGGGTGGTCAAGTACCTCACGTACGGCTGGTCGAGCCGGCGGTCGCTGCCGGCGCTGCGCGACCAGGTCGGCGCGGCGCTGGCCGCGGCCCGCCTGGCCGGCTGGGACGGGCTGCGCCGGGAGCAGCGCGAATATCTGGACGAGTTCTGGGACGCCGCCGACGTGAAGGTGGAGGGCGACCCGGAGGTGCAGCAGGCGGTCCGGTTCGGCCTCTTCCACGTGCTCCAAGCGGGCGCCCGGGCCGAGCGCCGGCCGATCTCGGCCAAGGGCCTGACCGGGCCCGGCTACGACGGGCACGCGTTCTGGGACACCGAGATGTTCGTCCTGCCGGTGCTCACCTACACCCAGCCGAGCGCCGTGCGGGACGCGCTGCACTGGCGGCACTCCACCCTCGAACAGGCGCGGGAGCGGGCCCGGACGTTGAACCTGGAGGGCGCCGCGTTCCCGTGGCGGACGATCGAGGGGCCGGAGTCGTCGGCGTACTGGCCGGCCGGCACGGCGGCGTTCCACATCGCGGCCGGCATCGCGGACGCGCTGCGCCGGTACGTGCAGGTCACCGGGGATGTCCAGCTGGAGCGGGACATCGGCCTGGAACTGCTCGTGGAGACGGCCCGGCTCTGGCGGTCGCTGGGCCACCACGACCGGCACGGTGAGTACCACATCGACGGGGTGACCGGCCCGGACGAGTACACCGCGGTGAAGAACGACAACATCTACACCAACCTGATGGCGCAGCGGAACCTGCTGGCCGCAGCTGACGCGGTGATGCGGCACCGGGACGAGGCGTTCCATCTCGGCGCCAGCGACGAGGAGGCGGCGGCCTGGCGCGACGCGGCCGGCGCCATGCACGTCCCGTACGACCCGGAGATCGACGTCCACGAGCAGGTGGAGGGCTTCACCCGGTTGCAGGAGTGGGACTTCGAGCACACGCCGCCGGAGAAGTACCCGCTGCTGCTGCACTACCCGTACTTCGACCTGTACCGCAAGCAGGTGGTCAAGCAGGCGGACCTGGTGCTGGCCATGCACTGGCGGGGCGACGCGTTCACCGGCGAGCAGAAGCTGCGCAACTTCATGTACTACGAGCGCCGGACCGTCCGCGACTCGTCGCTGTCCGCCTGCACCCAGGCGGTGATGGCGGCCGAGGTCGGCCATCCCGAGCTGGCGCACCGCTACCTGCGCGAGGCCGCGCTGATGGACCTGCACGACCTCAACGAGAACACCCGCGACGGAGTGCACATCGCCTCGCTCGCCGGGGCCTGGATCGCGCTGGTCGCCGGGTTCGGCGGGCTGCGCGACCATGACGGGACGCTCTCCTTCTCGCCCCGGCTGTCGAGCCGGCTCAGCCGATTGGAGTTCTCGCTGCAGTGGCGCGGCCTACGGCTGCGGGTGGACGTCCGGCCGCACCAGACGACGTACGCGCTGCGGCACGCCGGACCGGACGAGGTCGTGGAGCTGCGTCACCATGGCGAGACGCTGCGGGTCACCGCCGCCAAGCCGGTGACCGTGCCCGTCCCCCCGGCCGATCCGCCCAGCCCCGCCCCGGAACAACCCCCCGGGCCGCGCCCC
>JAEVHO010000038.1 GCA_016802835.1 Micromonospora sp. ATA32
GCAGCCGCTGCGGCGGGACCAGCTTGTCCGGGCGGCGGCCGGCCAGCACCGAGAAGCCCACCGCGGCGTCGGCGACCGTGCTGGTCAGCATCCCGTGCTCGGTGAGGCCGAACCAGTCCTCCGCGCCGAGCTGGCAGGGCACCACGCCCCGTCCCGGCTTCAGACCGATCAGCCCGCAGCAGGCGGCCGGAATGCGGATCGAGCCGAGCCCGTCGTTGCCGTGCGCGATCGGCACCAGCCCGGCGCCACCGCGGCGGCGGCACCGCCGGAGGAGCCGCCCGGCGTGCGCCGGGTGTCCCACGGGTTGCGGGTGACGGCGGAGTCGTCGTCGGTGAGGGCCCACAGGCCCAGCTCCGGCATCCGGGTCACCCCGAGGATCACCGCGCCCGCACCGCGCAGCCGGCGGACCACCTCGTGGTCCGCCTCCGCGACCGGGGGTACGCGCGGCGGCCGAGCCGTTCCAGGTGGGCAGGCCGGCGACGGGAGTGTTCTCCTTGACCGCGATGGGCACCCCGGCCAGCGGCAGGTTGGCCAGGTCCTCCTGCTCGTCGACCTTCTCGGCCTCGGTGATCGCCTCCCCGCCGCGTACCGTGCGGAACGCGGCGAGGTCGGCGTCGACCCGGGCGATGTGGTCGAGGTGGTCGGCCACGACCTGGGTGGCGGAGACGTCGCCCCGGCGTACGCCCCGGGCGATCTGCTTGGCGGTCGCCCCCACCCAGGTCGGCATGATGTCCTGCACGGCCAGCCTCCCCTCCCCAGCGGTCAGCCCAGCGCCTGCTCCAGATCGGCGAGCAGGTCGTCGACCGTCTCGATGCCGACAGACAGTCGCACGAGATCACCGGGAACTTCAAGCGGCGAGCCGGCAGCACTTGCGTGTGTCATCCGGCCCGGGTGCTCGATCAGGGACTCCACCCCGCCGAGCGACTCGGCGAGGACGAAGAGCTTGGCCCGGTTGCAGACCTCGACGGCCTGGTCCTCGCCGCCGGCGGCGCGGAAGGAGATCATCCCGCCGAAGCGGCGCATCTGCTTGGCGGCGACCTCGTGGCCCGGGTGCGACGGCAGGCCCGGATAGATCACCTGGGCCACCTTGGCATGCCCCTCCAGGTACGCGGCGATCCGCTCGGCGTTGTCGCAGTGCCGGTCCATCCGTACGCCGAGGGTCTTGATGCCACGCAGGGTGAGCCAGGCGTCGAACGGCCCGTTGATCGCGCCCATCGCGTTCTGGTGGTAGCGCAGCTCGTCGCCGAGGCCGGCGTCGGCGGCGATCAGCGCGCCACCGACCACGTCGGAGTGTCCGCCGATGTACTTGGTGGTGGAGTACACCACCACGTCGGCGCCGTGGGCGATCGGCTGCTGCAGGTACGGCGAGGCGAAGGTGTTGTCGACGACCAGCAGCGCGTCCGCGTCGTGGGCGACCGCGGCCAGGACGGCGAGGTCGGCGATGCCGAGCAGCGGGTTGGTCGGGGTCTCCACCCAGACGATCTTCGTGCTGCCGGGGCGGATCGCGGCCCGGACGGCGTCCGGGTCGGAGACCTTCGCGGGGGTGAACTCCAACCCCCAGCGCTCGGCGACCTTGGCGAAGAGCCGGTACGTTCCGCCGTATGCGTCGTCCGGGATGACCACGTGGTCGCCCGGCCTGCAGACGGTCCGCAGCAGGGTGTCCTCGGCGGCCAGGCCGCTGGCGAAGGCGAGCCCGACCGGGCCGCCCTCCAGTGCGGCGAGGCACTCCTGCAGCGCGTCCCGGGTCGGGTTGCCCGAGCGGCTGTACTCGTAGCCCAGCCGGGGCGCGCCCACGGCGTCCTGGGCGTAGGTGCTGGTCTGGTAGATCGGTGGGATCACCGCGCCGGTCCGGGCCTCGGGGTCCTGACCGGCGTGGATGGCGAGCGTCTCGAAGCCGTGGTTCATGCCCGTGAGGCTAGTCTGCCCGGATGAGCGGGTGCGTGTTCTGCGGCATCATCGCCGACGAGGTTCCGGCGTTCCGGGTCGCCGACGAACCCGACGGGGTGGCGTTCCTGGACACCCGGCCGGTCTTCCGGGGGCACGTGCTGGTGGTGCCACGGGTGCACCTGGTGACCCTGGACCAGTTGCCGGCGGATCTGCTGGCCGGCTACTTCGGACTGGTCCGACGGCTGTCGGTGGCGGTGGAGACCGGTCTGGGGGCCGGCGGGACGTTCGTGGCGGTGAACAACAAGGTGTCCCAGTCGGTGCCGCACCTGCACACCCACGTGGTGCCCCGGACCAAGGGCGACGGTCTGCGCGGCTTCTTCTGGCCGCGGAACCGCTACACCGACGACGCCGAGGCCCAGGGGTACGCCGACCGGGTCGCCGCCGCCCTGCCGCGCGCCTAGCCGGCTGCCGGTTCGACCCGGTGGCCTGAGTAACCCCGCGGCGGGTAAGGAAGCGGGGACCGCCGGCGTTGGACGCTGAGAGAGGTACGAGAGGAGTCCCACCGTGTTCCTTCGCCACCTGAAGGCCGAACTGCCCACCCCCGACCAGGCCCTGCCCGGCCGCCCGATCGCGATGCCGATCGGCGACCGGCACGAGATCCTCCCCAGCACCCTGAAGGGCCCGTTCCCGGAGGGCTCGCAGGTCGCCGTCTTCGGAATGGGCTGTTTCTGGGGCGCCGAGCGACTGTTCTGGACCCTGCCCGGCGTGCTCACCACGTCGGCCGGTTACGCGGGTGGCGTCACCGCGAACCCCACCTACGAGGAGGTCTGCTCCGGACGTACCGGGCACGCCGAGGTGGTCCAGGTGGTCTACGATCCCGCCAAGATCAGCTATGAGGACCTGCTGAAGGTCTTCTGGGAGAACCACGACCCGACCCAGGGCATGCGCCAGGGCAACGACGTCGGCACCCAGTACCGCTCGGCGATCTACACCACCACCGACGAGCAGCTGGCCACGGCGCAGGTGTCCCGGGACGCGTTCGCGCCGATCGTGGCGCGGGCCGGCAAGGGCGAGATCACCACGGAGATCGCGCCGCTCGGTGACTACTACTTCGCCGAGGACTACCACCAGCAGTACCTGGCGCCGACCAAGAACCCGAACGGCTACTGCAACCACGGCCCGAACGGGCTGAGCTGCCCGGTCGGCGTGGCGCGTACCGCTGGCTGACCCGCCCGGGATACGGATACCGGGCCTGCGGTGTTTGTCACACCGCGGGCCCGGGCCGATTCGGGCAGCGGGCCGGGTGCGGGCACAGAGCGTCGCCGCACGAACCGCCCCGAAACCGCCCGTCAGCACCTGAAGCGTCGCCGTCTGACGCGATGGCGCGCATGTTAGCAATCACGTAACGCCAGCGACATCGTCTCAATGGGCGGACCGCAACGACCTCTGGCAGCATGCGGTGGCATGTGCGGACTTGCTGGGGAGTTCCGTCGTGATGGTTCACGCGCCGACGTGGCGGCCGTGGAGCGCATGGCGGCCACGATGAGCGACCGGGGCCCCGACGCAGCGGGGTGTGGTCGCAGGGGCCCACGGCGCTCGGGCACCGCCGTCTGAAGATCATCGACCTCTCCGCCGCGAGCGGCCAACCGCTGGTCGACCCGGGCTCCGGCCTGACCGGGGTCTTCAACGGCTGCATCTACAACTACCGCGAGCTGCGCGCGGAGCTGCAGGCCAGGGGCCACCGCTTCTTCTCCGCCGGCGACAGCGAGGTCGTGGTCAAGGCGTACGCCGAGTGGGGGCTCGACTTCGTCGACCACCTGATCGGGATGTTCGCCGTGGCGATCAGCGAGCGGGACACCGGCCGGCTGGTGCTGGCCCGGGACCGGCTCGGCATCAAGCCGCTCTACCTGGCCGAGAACCCCGGCGTCGTGCGCTTCGCCAGCACCCTGCCCGCCCTGCTGGCCGGCGGCGGCGTGGACACCACCATCGATCCGGTGGCGCTCGCCCACTACCTCAGCTTCCACAGCATCGTGCCGCCGCCGCGGACCATCCTGCGCGGCGTGACCAAGCTGCCCCCGGCGACCGTCCGGGTCTACGAGCCGGACGGCCGTACCCACGAGCGGGTCTACTGGGACCCGGACTTCTCCCGGCGGGCCGAGCGGGCCGGCTGGTCCGCACGGGACTGGGAGGACGCGCTGCTGGAGTCGCTGACCACCGCGGTCCGCCGCAGGATGGTCGCCGACGTGCCGGTCGGCGTGCTGCTCTCCGGCGGCCTCGACTCCAGCCTGGTGGTCGCCCTGCTCGCCGGCGAGGGGCAACGCGGCCTCTCCACCTTCTCGATCGGCTTCGACGCGGTCGGCGGCCGGGAGGGCGACGAGTTCGTCTACTCCGACCTGGTCGCGAAGACCTTCGACACCGACCACCACCAGCTCAAGGTGGCCGCCGGCGACCTGGTGCCGCCGCTGGAGGCCGCCGTGGCGGCGATGTCCGAGCCGATGGTCAGCCACGACTGCGTGGCGTTCCACCTGCTCAGCCAGGAGGTCTCCCGGCACGTCAAGGTGGTCCAGTCCGGCCAGGGCGCCGACGAGATCCTGGCCGGCTACCACTGGTACCCGCCGCTGGCGCAGGCCGGCCGGGAGCAGGCCGTCGACACGTACGCGAAGGCGTTCTTCGACCGCGACGCGGCCGGCCTGGCCCGGGTCCTGAACCCGGCCTGGCTGGCCGACGGCGACCCGGCGCGGGAGTTCGTGGCCGCGCACCTGGCCCGGGCCGGCGCCGAGACCGCGGTCGACGCCGGCCTGCGGATCGACACCACGGTGATGCTCACCGACGACCCGGTGAAGCGGGTCGACAACATGACCATGGCGCACGGGCTGGAGGCCCGGGTGCCGTTCCTCGACCACGAGTTCGTCGAGCTGGCCGCCGCCTGCCCGCCGGAGCTGAAGCTGGCCCAGGGCGGCAAGGGCGTGCTCAAGGAGATCGGCCGGCGGGTCCTTCCGCACGAGGTCATCGACCGGCCGAAGGGCTACTTCCCGGTGCCGGGCCTCACCCACCTCGAGGGCAAGCTCCTCGACCGGGTACGCGACGCGCTCAGCGCACCCGAGGCCCGCCGCCGCAACCTCTTCCGCGCCGACTACGTCGATGCCCTGCTGGACGACCCGAACGCCGAACTCACGCCGTTGAACGGAAACAAGCTGTGGCAACTGGGACTCCTGGAAATGTGGCTCCAGAGCCACGGAATCGACTGACCGTGACCAACACCATGGCGACCGGGACAGCACGGATTGAGCGGGAACGGGTGCTGGGCCGGCGGCGGGAGCGGGTCGGCCCGGGCGGCGACCCGGTGGCGCCCGGCACGGTTGAGACCACCACCCCGGCGGACGCCGCCGGCGTGGTGCCTGGACTGCGGCTGGGGTCGGCTGGTCTTCGGTCAGACCTTCGGCGACCAGGCGGCCGTGGCCGACGTGCTGCGCTCCGAGGCGGCCGGCGCCCGGGACATCTGCATCTACCTGCGCGACCCGCACGTGCTGGTCTCCCGGCTCCCCGACGAGCTGTTCATCGACCCCTCGCTGACCTACCGGCTGCCGCTGCCCCCCGAGCGGCACCGGTACGGCCGGCGGCCCCGACGGGACGGGCCTGGGCGGCGACCGGGCCGAGATCCCGGGCCTACTGATCCGCCCGCTGCGGGACGCCCCGGACGCCGACGCGGTCAACCGGATCTACGCCCGCAACGGCATGGTCACCGCCCCGGTGGAGGTGCTCGTCGCCAACGCCGGCACCGACCGCTTCCTGCACCTGGTCGCCGAGGCGGCCACCGGCGAGATCGTCGGCACGATCACCGGCGTGGACCACGTCGCGGTCTTCGACGACCCGGACAACGGCGCCAGCCTCTGGTGCCTGACGGTCGACTTCAACCACGCACCGCCCGGCACCGGCCAGGCGCTGCTGACCGAGCTGGCCACCCGGCTCACCGAGCGCGGCCGGTCCTTCGTCGACCTCTCGGTGCTCGCCGAGAACTCCGGGGCGGTCCGGCTCTACGAGCGGCTCGGCTTCTGCCGCACCGCCACGCTCTGCGTGAAGCGGAAGAACCCGATCAACGAGCGGCTCTTCCTGCCCGCCATGCCCCACGGATACGACCGGCTCAACCCGTACGCGAAGATCGTCGCCGACGAGGCGATGCGGCGCGGCATCCGGGTGGAGGTGACCGACCCGGCCTGGGGCGAGCTGCGGTTGACCAGCGGTGGTCGGACCGTGCTGACCCGGGAGTCGCTCTCCGAGCTGACCTCGGCGGTGGCGATGAGCCGCTGCGACGACAAGCGGGTGACCCGGCGGATCCTCACCGAGGCCGGACTGTCGGTGCCGTGCGGCCGGACCGCGACCGGGGACTCCGACGATGTCGCCTTCCTCGACGAGGTCGGCCCGGTGGTGGTCAAGCCGGCGCGGGGCGAGCAGGGCAACGGCATCACCGTCGGGGTGCGCGACGCCGAGGCGCTCGCCGCCGCCGTCGAGCTGGCCCGCCGGTTCTGCCCGGAGGTGCTGATGGAGGAGCTGCGCGGCGGCGAGGACCTGCGGGTGGTCGTGATCGACCACGAGGTGGTCGCCGCCGCCGTCCGCCGGCCCGCTCAGGTCACCGGCGACGGCGTGCACGACATCGCCGGGCTGATCGAGCGGCAGAGCCGTCGCCGGGCCGCCGCCACCGGCGGCGAGTCCCGGATCCCGGTCGACGAGATGACCCGGGACGTGGTGGCCGAGGCCGGGTACGAGATGCACGACGTGCTGCCCGAGGGGACGGTGCTGACCGTCCGACGGACCGCGAACCTGCACACCGGCGGCACCATCCACGACGTCACCGGCGAGCTGCACCCGGAGATCGCCGAGGCGTGCGTCGCGGCGAGCCGCGCGCTGGACATCCCCGTGACCGGGCTCGACCTGCTGGTGCCCTCCCCCGCCCGGCCCGAGCACGTCTTCATCGAGGCGAACGAGCGGCCCGGCCTGGCCAACCACGAGCCGCAGCCGACCGCCGACCGCTTCGTGGACCTGCTCTTCCCGGGCACCCGGGCACCGCGGCGGCTCTGGTCCCCGTCGGGTGCGGCAGGCGCTGCGGCATGACCGGACGCAGGCCGACCCCACTCCCGCTCGACCTCGACTACCTCCAGCAGGTGCTGGTGGAGCTGTTGGAGATCCCGAGCCCGTCGGGGCGTACCGACCACGTCCAGCAGTACGTCGGTGAGCGCCTCTCCGCCCTCGGGATCTCCTCCACCCTGACCCGGCGCGGTGCGCTGAGCGCCTGCCTGGCCGGTCCTCGGCAGACCGGGGCCGACCGGGCGATCGTGGTGCACACCGACACCATCGGCGGCATGGTCAAGCGGCTGAAGGAGAACGGCCGGCTGGAACTCAAGCCCATCGGTACGCACAGCGCCCGGTTCGCCGAGGGCGCCCACGTCCGGATCTTCACCGACGACCTGGACCGGGTGATCACCGGGCAGGTGCTCCCGCTCAAGGCCAGCGGGCACCGGTACAACGACGGCGTCGACCTCCAGGGGGTCGGCTGGGAGCACGTCGAGCTCCGGATCGACGAGCCGGTCGCCGACGTCGCCGGCCTGCGGGCGCTCGGCATCGACGCCGGGGACTTCGTCGCCCTGCTGCCGAACCCGATGATCTCCCCCGGCGGGTACGTGAAGTCGCGGCACCTGGACGACAAGGCCGGCGTGGCCGCCGTGCTGACCGCGTTCAAGGCGATGGTCGACGCCGGCGTCACCCCGGCGGTCACCGCGCACCTGCTGGTCACCGTCACCGAGGAGATCGGGCACGGAGCCAGCCACGGCCTCGACCCGGACGTCGCCGAGATCGTCTCGGTCGACGCCGCGGTGGTCGCCCCCGGCCAGCAGTCCCGGGAGGACGCGGCGACCCTCGCCATGGGCGACGGGGTGGGCCCGTTCGACTACCACCTGACCCGCAACCTCGCCGCGATCGCCGCCGAGCACGGCGTCGACCTGGTCCGGGACGTCTTCGACCACTACCGCTCGGACGTGGCCGCGGCGGTGGAGGCCGGGGCGCACGCGCGGGTGGCGCTGCTCGGGTTCGGCGTGGACGCCACCCACGGACACGAGCGCACCCACCTGGACGGGCTGCGCCAGCTGGCCCAGTTGCTCTGCCTCTATCTGCAGAGCGACCTGGTCTTCCCGGAGTGGGACGCCGAACCCGAGGGCGACCTGGCCGACTTCCCGTCGCTGGCCGTGCAGCCGGCCAGCGAGGAGGGCCCGCGCGAGGGCCCGATCGGCGTCGGCGCCGCCTGCTGACCAGCGCCGGGCGGCCGGAGGCGGACCTGTGATCGAAATCCGTTGCCGGGGCCGCGGAGAAGTGGATAGCGTGGTGGTACACGTGAGAGGAGGTGGTCCAGACTTGTATTGCAATCGGACTCGTGAGGTGGCTGTCCGCTAGCCGCTGTCCTTGACAGTTACCCGTCCGCCGCGAGGCGGGCACGGCAACATCGTCGAGACCGTGTGGCAGCGGTGCGGCGAAACCACGACAGCCACCCGACCCCCGGGGCGCCGGCCCAGTCCAGCCGGCCCGCGCGTCAGCGCGGAAGCCCCGGGGGTCGCTTCATACCCGGAGGAAGAGCGGCCGTGTCGATGCGCGAGCTGGTGGTGCTCGGGACGGCCAGCCAGACGCCGACCCGGCAGCGCAACCACAACGGGTACGTGCTGCGCTGGGACGACGAGGTGATCCTCTTCGACCCGGCGAGGGCAGCCAGCGGCAGATGCTGCACACCGGGGTGACCGCCACCGACCTGACCCGGATCTGCGTCACCCACTTCCACGGCGATCACTGCCTCGGGCTGCCCGGCATCATCCAGCGGCTCTCCCTGGACCGGGTGCCGCACCAGGTGCTGGTGCACTTCCCCGCCGGCGGCGCCGACTACTTCGCCCGGCTCCGGCACGCCAGCTCGTTCCACGAGACCGCCGAGCTGGCGGTCGAGCCGATCGAGGCGGACGGGCAGCGGATCACCCTGGGCGTCGGCACGCTGGAGGCCCGCCGGCTGCGGCACCCGATCGAGACGTACGGCTACCGGCTGGTCGAGCCGGACGGCTGGCGGATGCTCCCGGAGCGGCTGGCCGCGTACGGGATCGCCGGACCGGCCGTCGGCGAGCTGATCCGGGCCGGCCACCTCGACCTTGACGGGCGCCGGGTGACCCGGGACGAAGTGAGCGTGACCCGGCCGGGGCAGCGGTTCGCCTTCGTGATGGACACCGGGCTCTGCGACGCCGTGTACGCCCTCGCCGAGCATGCCGACCTGCTGGTCATCGAGTCGACCTTCCTCGAACAGGACCGCGCGCTCGCCGCCGAGGTCGGCCACCTGACCGCGGCCCAGGCCGCGCGGGTGGCCGCCGAGTCGGGGGTACGCCGGCTGGTGCTCACCCACTTCTCCCAGCGGTACGCCGACCCGGCCCGCTTCGCGGACGAGGCGCGGCCGCACTTCGCCGGGGAGCTGGTGATCGCCCAGGACCTGGCGATCGTCCAGGTCCCACCCCGCCGGGTAGCCTCGGCCGGGTGACGATCACTCTCCGCCACGCGACCAGCGACGATCTGATGGCGGTGGGCGGGCTGCACCAGCGCTCGCGGGTGGCGGCGTACTCCTCCTTCCTGGCGCCGGAGGCGTTGGCCGAGCCGACGGCGGAGGCGATGGGGCGGTACTGGGCCGAGCGGTGGACCTGGGAGCGGGACAGCCACCTGTTGACCGTCGCCGAGCGGAACGGCCGGCTGGTCGGCTTCAGCTATCTCGGCCCCGACGACGAGGACGACCCGTCCACCGGCCTGCTCAACGCGATCCATCTGGAGCCGAACGAGCGTGGCCGGGGCACCGGCCGGGCGCTGATGGTCAACGCCCTGGCCGCCATGCGCGCCCGGGGTTGGCGCCGGGCGGCGCTCTGGGTGCTCCGGGGGAACACGGCCGCCCGCGGCTTCTACGAGCGCGGCGGCTGGACGCCCACCGGCGTGGAACGGGACGAGTTCATCGGCCCGGCGATCACCCCGCAGCTGCGCTACGAACGCCCGCTCTGACCCCGGCCGTTCGCTCTGAGCGGATCGGGGCAGGTGCGTCGATCGCGGGGCGTTGGCCGGGTCATGGACACCGATCGGACCGACGGCCGCGGGGCCCCTCTCCGGGCCGGGAAGGGGCCCCGCGGAACGCGTCGGGTCAGCGGGCGCCGAGGTGGGCGAGCAGGTCCTGCCGGGTGAGCACGCCCTTGGGCTTCCCGTCGACCAGGACCAGGGCGGCGTCGGACTTCTCCAACATGCCGACCGCCTCGCTCACCGGCTGCCCACCACCGATCATCGGCAGCGGCTCGGTCATGTGCCGCTCGATGGTGTCGTGCAGGTGCGCCTGGCCGGTGAAGAGCGCGTCGAGCAGGTCCCTCTCGGCGATCGAGCCGGCCACCTCGCCGGTCACCACCGGCGGCTCGGCCTTGAGCACCGGCAGCTGGGAGACGCCGTACTCGCGCATGTAGTCGATCGCGTCCCGGACCGTCTCGGTCGGGTGCACGTGCACCAGCTCGGGCAGGCCGCCCGCCTTGCTGGCCAGCGCGTCCGCCACGGTCGCCTCGGCGCCGGCGTTCTCCAGGAAGCCGTACCGGGCCATCCACCTGTCGTTGAAGATCTTGGACAGGTAGCCCCTGCCGCCGTCGGGCAGCAGCACCACGACCACGTCGTTCGGGCCGGCCCTGCGGGCGACCTCCAGGGCGGCCACCACGGCCATCCCGCAGGAGCCGCCGACCAGCAGACCCTCCTCGCGGGCCAGCCGCCGGGTCATCTCGAAGGACGCCTTGTCGGAGACCTCGACGATCTCGTCGGCGACGTCCCGGTCGTACGCCTCCGGCCAGAAGTCCTCGCCGACCCCCTCGACCAGGTACGGCCGTCCGGTGCCCCCGGAGTAGACCGAGCCCTCCGGGTCCGCCCCGACGACCTTCACCCGGCCGTCCGAGGCCTCCTTGAGGTAGCGGCCGATGCCGGAGATGGTGCCGCCGGTGCCGACGCCGGCCACGAAGTGGGTGATCTCACCCTCGGTCTGCTTCCACAGCTCCGGGCCGGTTGTCTCGTAGTGGGAGCGGGGGTTGGCCGGGTTGCTGTACTGGTTCGGCTTCCAGGCGCCGGGGATCTCCCGGGTCAGCCGGTCCGAGACGTTGTAGTAGGAACGCGGGTCCTCCGGCGCGACGGCGGTCGGGCAGACCACCACCTCGGCGCCGTACGCGCGCAGCACGTCCTGCTTGTCCTGGCTGACCTTGTCCGGGCAGACGAAGACGCACTTGTAGCCCTTGAGCTGGGCCACCAGGGCCAGCCCGATGCCGGTGTTGCCGCTGGTCGGCTCGACGATGGTGCCACCGGGCTTGAGCAGCCCGGCCGCCTCGGCGTCCTCCACCATCCGCAGCGCGATCCGGTCCTTGACCGAACCGCCCGGGTTGACGTACTCCACCTTCGCCAGCACGGTCGCCTGGATGCCCGCGGTGACGTTGCGCAGCCGTACCAGGGGGGTGTTCCCGATCAGCTCGACGACGTTGTCGTAGTACTGCACCTCGTTGTGTCCTTCGCTCCGGCGCCGCACCGGCGCGCGCCGGGCAGATGGATCGCGTTCTCGCCGCCCAGGGTACGTGCCGTCAGGGCGTCACATGCCCGGGGACCACCGAGCTGCGGCGCGCCTCCCACTCCAGGAAGCGCTCGGTCTCCGACAGCACGCTGCCGGCCAGCCAGGTGACCATGACCGCGTCGTCCACCAGGCCGAAGACGGTCAGGAACAGCTCCGGGACCACGTCGATCGGCGACACGACGTAGGCCGTCGCGGCGGCGATCATGGCCAGCCGGAGGCCGCCGTCGTACTCGCCCCGGGCCGTCGCCCGGATCATCCGGGGCAGCGCCACCAGCCGCTCCCCCAGCGACGGGCCGCCCCGCGCTCCGGCGGTCAGCGCCCGGGCCAACGCGGTGAACGCCGCGGTCCGCTTCAATGTCCTGCCCATGGTGTCGCCCCTCTCTTCCCCGCAACAGGGTGCCGCCCCCGCGCAAGGCCCGCCCGACGGTCGTCGCCGTCCGCGGCGGCGCCGGCACTGTCGGCACAGATACCCAGATCCGTCGCTCCCCAGGCATGAACCAGCCGTCACGACGACAGCGGCGTGTCGTTCCGGCGAGATAATGTCGCGGTATGGGGGTCGCTGCTTCCGTCGTACCGGTTGGTCCGCGCTGGCAACGCGCCGGACGGATAGCCCGCCTGGTGGCGATCGGCACGGGCGCCACCGCCGCGGCCGCCGTCGCGAGCGGCGGGGTGCTGATCGGTCAGGCCCGCCAGGCCCGCCGCACCATCCCGATGGCCGAGGCGCCCCCGCCCCGCTGCGACGGGACGTATGGCGCCAAGTTCCCCGGCCCGCCGATCACCATGGTCGTGCTCGGTGACTCGTCGGCCGCAGGCTACGGCGTGCACCGCCGCCGGGAGACCCCCGGCGCGCTGCTGGCCACCGGGCTGTCCCGCCGGCTGCGCCGGCCGGTCCGGCTGCACCGGTTCGCCGTGGTCGGCGCCGTGTCGGCCGTGCTGAGGTTCCAGGTGGAGTCGGCCCTGGAGTGCGAGCCCGACATCGCCGTCATCCTGATCGGCGGCAACGACGTCACCAACCGCACCCCGCCCGCCCTGGCGGTGCGCTACCTGGCCGACGCGGTGCGCGCACTGCGCGCCGCCGGCGCGGAGGTGGTCGTGGGCACCTGCCCCGACCTCGGGGCCATCCAGCCGATCCAGCCGCCGCTGCGCTGGCTGGCCCGGCGGTGGAGCCGGCAGCTCGCCGCCGCCCAGACGGTCGCCGTGGTCGAGGCGGGCGCTCGACGGTCTCCCTCGGCGACCTGCTCGGCCCCCGGTTCGCCGCCGAGCCGACCCGGATGTTCGCCTGGGACCGGTTCCACCCGTCCGCCGAGGGTTACGCGGTGGCCGCCGCGGCGCTACTGCCGACCGTGCTCTCCGCGCTCGCCACCGGGCAGGAACGCAAGACCACCCTCGTACGCGGCGAGGGCGTACGGTCGCTGCCACAGGCCGCCCAGGAGGCGGTCCGGCACGCCGGCACCGAGGTCAGCGGCACCCAGGTCAGTGGCCGCGACCGCGGTCCGGCCGGCCGCTGGGCGCAGCTGCGCCGGCGGGCGTTCTTCGGCGTCGGCGCGGTGCCGCAACCCGGTCCCGCCGCCGACTCACCCACCCTGGAGGGACTGGCATGACCGAGCGAAGCACCGGAGAGTTCGCCGTCCGGCTCGGCCGGGCGGCGGCCGTCTCCCTGGTCGCCGGCACGATCGGCGGCGCGGCCCTCCTCGCCGGCGAGGCCATCGCGCCCGCAACCGGCCGTACGCGCAGCCGGAACTCGGCCTGGCCCTGCGTGCCACCGTCGGCCGGGCCGGCGCCCCGCCGGTGCGACTGGTGCTGCTCGGTGACTCCTCCGCGCTCGGCGTCGGCGTGGAGGCGTTCGAGGAGACCATCGGCGGGCAACTGGCCCACCTGCTGGCCGAGGGCCCGAACGGCCGCCGGGTGCACCTCTCCAGCGTCGGGGTCGCCGGCTCCCGCTCGACCGACCTGGCCACCCCAGGTGGCCCGGGCGCTGCTCGGTGAACGCCCCGACGTGGCCGTGGTGCTGATCGGCGCCAACGACGCGACCGCCCTGCGCCGGCCGGCCGACGTGGCCGCCTACCTCGGCGCGGCGGTACGCCGGCTGCGCGAGGCCGGCGTGGAGGTGGTCGTCGGCACCTGCCCGGATCTCGGCGCGGTCCGCGCGGTGGCGCCGCCGCTGCGGCAGGTGATCGCCTGGTCCGGGCGGCGGGTCGCCCGGACACAGACCGTCGCCGTGCTGGGACGCCGGCGGCACCGTGGTCGACCTTGGCGCCGAGACCGGGCCGGTCTTCCGGGCCGACGCCGGCACGCTCTGCCACGACGGCTTCCACCCGTCCGCCGACGGCTACCGGGTCTGGGCGCACGCCCTCCTCCCGGCCGTCGCGGCCGCCGCTGCGGTCGCCTCCCGCCACTGAGCCCGTTCCCGCCGGGGTGACATTTCCCGCCGGGCCACCTGCTTCCGCGTTAAGTTACCGGCGGGTTAACGTTGGTTCATGCCGACTGAGTCGTCCCGCGACGCCGTCATCGTCGCCACCGCCCGGTCCCCGATCGGCCGTGCGCACAAGGGTTCACTGCGTGAGGTCCGCCCGGACGACCTCGCCGCGACCATCGTCCAGGCCGCCCTGGACAAGGTCCCCCAGCTCGACCCCACCGAGATCGACGACCTCTACCTGGGCTGTGGCCTGCCCGGCGGTGAGCAGGGCTTCAACATGGCCCGAGTGGTCACCACCCTGCTCGGCCTCGACACGGTGCCCGGCGCGACCCTGACCCGCTACTGCGCCTCGTCGCTGCAGACCACCCGGATGGCGCTGCACGCGATCCGGGCCGGCGAGGGCGACGTCTTCATCTCCGCCGGCGTCGAGACCGTCTCCCGGTACGCCCGGGGAAACTCCGACGGCCTGCCGCCGGAGGCCCAGGCACTGGTCGGCGGCGGCTGGGAGAACCCCCGATTCGCCGCCGCCAGCGAGCGCTCCAAGCAGCGCGCGCAGGGCGGGGCGGAGGTCTGGACCGACCCGCGCGAGGCCGGTGAGCTGCCGGACATCTACCTGACCATGGGGCAGACCGCCGAGAACCTGGCCCAGGTGTACGACGTGACCCGCGCCGACATGGACGAGTTCGGCGTACGCAGCCAGAACCTGGCCGAGAAAGCGATCGCCGACGGCTTCTGGGCCCGGGAGATCACCCCGGTCACCACGCCGGACGGCACGGTGGTCAGCACCGACGACGGGCCGCGCGCCGGGGTCACCCTGGAGGCCGTGTCAGGGCTGAAGCCGGTCTTCCGTCCGGACGGCCGGATCACCGCCGGCAACTGCTGCCCACTCAACGACGGCGCCGCCGCTGTGGTGATCATGAGCGCCCAGCGGGCCCGGGACCTGGGGCTCACCCCGCTGGCCCGGATCGTCTCCACCGGCGTGACCGCCCTCTCCCCGGAGATCATGGGGCTCGGCCCGGTCGAGGCCTCCAAGCAGGCCCTCAAGCGGGCCGGCATGACCATCGACGACGTCGACCTGGTCGAGATCAACGAGGCGTTCGCGGCCCAGGTGATCCCCTCCTACCGGCAGCTCGGCATCCCGCTGGAGAAGCTGAACGTGGCCGGTGGCGCCATCGCCGTCGGACACCCCTTCGGCATGACGGGTGCCCGGATCACCGGCACCCTGCTCAACGCCCTGGAGTGGCACGACAAGAGCATCGGTCTGGAGACCATGTGCGTCGGCGGCGGCCAGGGCATGGCGATGGTCCTCGAACGCCTCAGCTGAGCCGTTACAGCGCGCTCCGGGTCGCCGTCACCTCGGCGGCGGCCCGGACGAGCACGTCCTGGGGTGGGGTGGCGGCCAGCAGGTCGGCGGCGACCACCCGGAACTGGTCGGTCAGGGCCAGGTCGTTGTCCAGGCGGGGCACCGTGCGGCGAGGCTGACCCTCGACCTCGGCGGTCAGGTTCGCCAGCTCCTGCACCAGCCGGTGCACCAGATCGGCCCGCGGGACGTTCCCGGTGGCGGGGGTCGCCGCCCACCGTGGTTGCTGCCAGTGCCCGATCTGACGGACCAGCAACTCCACCGCCCGGTCCAGCTCCGTTGCGCTCATCGGCACCGATTCTACGGAAAGCGGCCGCCCATCCGTCACCGCCGTGTCCGGCCCGTGGTCAGCGCCGCAGGTAGCTGAGCAGGCGCAGGATCTGCCAGTAGAGGAAGATCAGCCCGACCAGCAGCCCGAAGGCGCAGAACCAGGCGTACCGGCGGGGCAGGCCAGCGCGGACCGACCGCTCGACCAGGTCGAAGTCGAGGATGAAACTGAACGCGCCGGCGATGATGGCGACCACCGAGAAGACGTACGGCAGCCACCCCACCTCGGCGGTGAGGCTGTAGACCTCCAGCCCCCGCCGGCCGGTGATCAGGTAGGCCACCAGGTTGACCAGGCTCAGCGCCACGATCCCGATCAGCGTGCCGGCCACCAGCCGGGCCAGCCGGGGCGTGGCCCGGATCAGCCGGGCCCGGTAGAGCAGCGCCATGCCGAGGAAGACGGCGAAGGTGCCGACCACCGCCTGCACCACGATGCCCGGGTGGACCAGCTCGAAGGCGCGGCTCGCCACGCCGAGGAACAGCCCCTGGAGCACGGCGTACCCGGCGATCACCACCGGGTTGGTGATGCGGCGCAGCGAGATCACCAGGACCAGGACCAGCCCGGCCAGCGCGGTGCCGGCGAGTGCCGCGGAGATCCAGACCGCCTGCGGTACGACCACCCAGGCGACCGCCGCGGTGGCCCCGGTCAGCAGCAGCAGCCCGACCGTGCGGACCACCACGTCGTCCACCGTCATCGACTCCGCGCCGCCGACCCCGAGCACCTGGCGTTCCAGCTGGCTGGGGTCGTCCAGCCGGTTCAGCACCGGGTTGGAACTCCGCACCCGCACCTCCTGGCCGCTCGTACCCCCTTGCGATCACTCTCGCCCCGGACGGCCCGGCGGCGGTGGGGAAACCGCCAGCGCGCAGACGACGCGCCGCCGCCGCGGTCGCGGAGGCGGGCGCCGGTCGGTCGGCGGCGGGCAGCGGTCAGTCGTCACCCTGGAAGTAGCTGATCAGGCGCAGCACCTCCAGGTAGAGCCAGACCAGGCTGACCAGGATGCCGAAGGCGGCGACCCAGGAGTAGCGCTGGGGCAGCCCCATCCGGACGCCCTCCTCGACCTCGTGGAAGCTGAGCACGAAGCTCAGCGAGGCGACCACGATGCAGACCAGGCTGAAGCCGATGGCCAGCGGGCTGCCGTCGCGCAGGCCGGTGTTGACGCCGAACAGCGCCAGCACCAGGTTGATCAGCATGACCGCGAAGAGGCCGGCCATCACCGCGATCATGCCCTTGACGAACTTCGGGGTCGCCCGGATGACCCGCGCCTTGTAGAGCATGGCCATCACGAAGAAGACGCCGAAGGTGGCGACCACGGCCTGGAGCACGATGCCGTCGTACAACGACTCGTACGCCCGGCTGACCATGCCGACGAAGACACCCTCCACGACGGCGTACGCGACGACCAGCGCCGGGTTGGCCATCCGGGAGAACGAGATGATCATGCCGAGCACCAGACCGACGACCGCGGCGCCGATCCAGGCGGCCATGGCCAGCGTGTCCGGCACCAGCACCCAGGCGGCCGCGGCGGAGATGCCGAGGATGCCCAGCAGCGTGACGGTCTTGACCACCACGTCGTCGATCGACATCGGCGTGACGGTGGGCGGCGCGGCCGGGTAGGCCGTCGCCGACGGGTACTGCTCCGGATAGCCGGGTTGTCCGTACGGCCCGGCCGGGGCGTACCCGGCTGCCCGTTCCCGCTCGGCCGCCTGGCCGAGTCGGGCGAGCACCGGGTTCGAAGTCTTCACTTTCAGGCCTCCCTCAGGGGGTCGATGCACGTGAACGTGCCCCTCAAGGGTAGACGTCCCGGTCACGTCGTGGAGATCAGCAGGACAACGGGAAGCGGAGAGTGTCGGTGCCCGGGGCGGGGGTCGAACCCGCACGCCTTGCGGCAGCCGCTTTTAAGGCGGCCGTGTCTGCCGTTCCACCACCCGGGCGTGGCCGCACCGGCGCCTCGACACACGGCGGTGCAGTGTCACCGTAACCGTTCCCCGGCGACCCGGCGTACCCCGCCGCCGTCGCCGCACTAGGGTCGAAGCCGTGACGAGCGCAGCCCCCACGGCCCCCGACGCCGCCCCCGACGAGGCTGTCCCGCCCGCCGGACCGTCCGTGACCGGGTCCCGGTCGGCCCGCTTCCTGGTCCTCGCCGTCCGGCACCGCGCCGACCTCGGCGCCGGACTGCTCTTCCTGGTGCTGGCCGGCTGGCTCACCCACGGCCTCTGGCCGGACCCGTCCGGCCGGATGCTGGCCCTCAACCCGGAGGACCAGACCCTCTACGAATGGTTCCTCGCCGTCGACGCGCGCGCCCTGCTGGGCGACTTCCACCTGCTCACCGACCGGCTCAACGCGCCGGACGGGGTGAACCTGATGGCCAACACCACGGTCATCGCGCTCGGCGTGCTCTTCGCACCGGTCACCCTGCTGCTCGGCGCGCCGGTCACCTTCGCCGTGCTGGCGGCGGCCAACCTGGCCGGCACCGCGGTCGCCTGGTACCTGCTCTTCGCCCGGACCCTGGGCACCCGCCGGGTGGCCGCCCTGGTCGGCGCGGGACTCTGCGGCTTCGGCCCGGGCATGGTCTCGCAGAGCAACAGCCACCTGCACATGACCGCCCAGTGGCTGGTCCCGGTGATCGTCTGGCTGGTGGTCCGCCTGCTCCGCGCCGCCGACCCGGCCAGGACCTCGGCCGACACCGTCCCCGACCGCCGGCGGATCGTCACCTCCGCGCTCGGTCTCGCCGCGGCGGTCACCGTCCAGGTGTTCATCGGCGAGGAGGTGCTCTTCCTCTCCGCGGTCACCCTGCTGGTGATGGCGGTCACCTACGCGGTCCTCGACCGGGAGCTGGTCCGCCGGGCCCTGCCCGGCTTCGCGGGCGGGCTGATGCTCGCCGCCGGCCTGGCCCTGCTCGTCCTCGGCTATCCGCTCTGGTTCCAGTTCGCCGGGGCGCAGGGCGTCGCCGACGGCATGTTCAGCCCGCACTACTTCTCCGCCGACCTGAGCAGCTGGTGGACCATCTCCCCGCTCTCCGTGGTCGGCAGCGACTCCTCGGCGCGGCTCACCACGGGGCCAGCCGAGTACAACACCTTCCTCGGCTGGCCGCTGCTGCTGGTCACCGCCGCCTGCACCCTGTGGCTGGGCCGGCGCCCGCTGGTCATCGCCTGCCTCGTCGCGGCCCTGCTGATGGGCGCGCTCTCGCTCGGCCCAACGTGGTGCTGGCCGGTGGCCGGACCGCCCTGCCGGGCCCGTTCGCCCTGCTCGCCGGACTGCCGGTGGTGGACGGCGCGCTGCCGATGCGGTTCGCGCTGGCCGTGCTGCCGCTCACCGGCACCCTGCTGGCGCTCGCGGTCGACCAGGCGCTGCGCGGCACCGGACGGGCCCGCCGGCTCGTCCCGGCGGCCGTCGCCGCGGCGCTGCTGACGATCTTCCCCGGCGCCGCTGCCGACCACCGAGCGGCCGCCGGTGCCCGAGTTCATCACCGCCGGCCACTGGCGCGAGTGCGTACGCCCCGGCGGGGTGCTCGTCCCGGTGCCGCTGCCCACTCCGAAGGATCCCTGGCCGATGCGCTGGGCGGCGGCGGCGACGCGCAGTTCGGCATGCCGGAGGGCTTTTTCATCGGCCCGTACGGGCGGGGCGGGACGGCCGCGATGGGCACCTACAAGCAGCCCACCTCAGCCCTGCTGGCGGACGTGGCGAAGCGGGGCGAGCAGCCTGCCGTCAGCGACGGGCAGCGCCGCCAGGCGGCGCAGGACGCCGACTTCTGGGGTGCCTCGTGCCTGGCGCTGACCACGGACGCGCCGCACGTCGACAGCCTGCGCGGCACGCTGGAGCAGCTCTACGGTCCGGCGACCCGGATCGCCGACGCCTGGATCTGGCGGGTCTGAAACCACCCCGCCGACGCGCCGGCGCATCGGACCGGCAGAGCACGGGACCCGGCCGGCAGAATGCGGGACCGGACGCAGGACGCGCCGGCAGCGAAAAAGGGCCCTTCCCGGACGGGAAGGGCCCTTTTCGGCGTACCGGTCAGACGCGCGGGGCGCCGACCGGCTGCGAAGCCTCGGCGAACTCCTCACGCGGGTCGTGCAGCTGACCGAGGGCGACCACCTCACGCTTGAGGAAGAAGGCCAGCGACCAGTCCGCCACGACCCGGACCTTGCGGTTGAACGACGGGATCCGGCTCATGTGGTACGTCCGGTGCATGAACCAGGCCGGCCAGCCGGTCATCTTGACGCCGTACACCTGGGCGACGCCCTTGTGCAGGCCCAGGCTGGCCACGCTGCCGGCGTGCTTGTGGTGGTAGTTGACCGGCTCCCGGCCGCGGATGACCTCGCGGATGTTGTCCGCCATCCGGGCGGCCTGGCGCACCGCGTGCTGGGCGCTCGGCGAGCAGTACGCCCCGGGCGGGCCGGTCAGGTCCGGCACCGCGGCGCAGTCACCGGCGCTCCAGGCGCCCTCGACCACCTTGTCGCCGTCGACCACCTGGAGGGTGGGCAGGCAGGTGACCCGGCGTCGCTGGTCGCGCGGGAAGTCGGTCGCGTCCAGCATCGGCGACGGCTTGACGCCGGCCGTCCACACGATCGTGTCGGTGCTGAAGCTGTCGCCGTCGGAAAGCTTGACCACCCCGTCGACGCAGGACTCCAGCCGGGTGTCCAGCCGGATGTCCATGTTCCGCTTGAGCAGCTCCTGCACCGTGTAGGCGCCCATGTCCCGATCGACCTCGGGCAGCACCCGCTGGGTGGCCTCGACCAGCACCCAGCGCATCTCCTCCGGCTTGAGCTCCGGGTAGTACCGCAGCGCGTCCCGGGCCATGTCCTCCATCTCGGCGAGCGCCTCGATGCCGGCGTACCCACCGCCGACGAAGACGAAGGTCAGCGAGCGCTGGCGGACGTCCGGGTCCGGCGTGGCGGCCGCCACGTCGAGCCGGTCCAGCACGTGGTTGCGCAGGTAGATCGCCTCGCCGATGGTCTTGAACCCGATGCCGTGCTCGTGCAGGCCGGGGATCGGCAGCGTCCGGGAGACCGAACCGGGGGCCACGATCACGTGGTCGTAGGAGATCTCCCGGGTCGGGCCGATGATCGGCTGCACCGTGGCGACCTTGCGATCGTGCTCGATCTTCGTCACCGCGCCCGCCACGACCTTGCACTTGCGCAACTCGCGCCGCAGCGGCACCACGGAGTGCCGGGGCGAGATGTTGCCGGCCGCCGCCTCGGGGAGGAACGGCTGGTAGGTCATGTGTGGCTGCGGGTCGACGACGATGACCTCGGCCTCACGGGAGCTGAGCTTCTTCGACAGGCGCAGGGCGGCGTACAAGCCGACATGCCCGGCACCCACCACAAGGATCCGCTTCGGATTCACGTCATCTATCTTTCCCCGGGCGGCTCGGGTAATCCCGATCGAGACCCTGTTCTGTGACGGAGCACAACCCTGTGACCTGCGATACGTCGCCTTGCCCGCCGAGTCACCTGCGTCGCAGCAGCCACCCCAGCAACGCGCTCGCCCCCACCGCGACCAGCAGGCCGGCGACCGTCACCGCCTGGAAACCACCCGCCGCGCCGAACTCGCCGACCTGGACCAGCAGGATGCCCAGCACCGAGCTGGCGAGCAGCACCGCCCCGGCCCGGGTGAGCCAGCGCACCACCAGGTCCGGGTCCACCACCGCGTCGTAGGGCAGCACCGACGCCAGCGCGCAGAGGGTGTGCGCCAGATAGAGCGCCACCGCCACCCCGAGCAGCCGCCAGAGCGCGATCTCCCGGCCGTACCCGGCGGTGGCCAGCAACCAGCCGCCGACGGTGACCAGGGCGGTGAAGGTCGGCCAGACCCGGCGCGGACCGACCGCCGGCAGCAGCGCGACGACCAGCAGGCCGAGCAGCGCCCGGCCGGCCAACATCTCCACCGGGTACGCCAGCACGAAGCCGACCAGCACGGCGAGGAAGATGCCGCCCCGCACCAGCAGCGGTGTCAGGCTGACCCGGTTCGCCGCGAAGCGCAGCGCCCGAACCCGTTCGGTGACCGAATCGAGCACGTCCGTCATCTGTGCCCGCCTTCGTTCGCGACTGCGACACTCCGCTCCGCCACGGTCATTACGCTCACCGTGCCCCCACCCGGGGGGCGATGGCCAGCCGGGCGACGTCCCGCAGCACCTGGTCCAGGCTGCCGGCGCCGGCCCAGCGGACCACCGGCACGCCGTGCTCCCGCAGCTGCCCGATCATCGTGTCCCGGTCCAGCCGCCACAGCCGGTACGCCACCTCCGCCCAGCCCCGGTCCTTCGGCGGCGTCAGGTCGGCGGGCAGGGTGTCCACCGCGACGACGAACCGGCCGCCCCGGGCCAGCCGGGCCAGCATCTGGGCCGACCGCTCGTCCAGCAGCGGGGTGAGCACCACCACCAGGGCGTCCGCGGAGAGTAACTGCGGCCCGAAGACCTGGTCGTACGGCTCGTGCGGGGAGGACTCGGCCATGACGTCGAGCAGCCACTCCAGCACGGTCAGGTACTGACGGCGGCCGGTGGCCGGGCGCAGCCGTCGGGCGGCCGGACCGTACTCCAGCATCGCCACCCGGTCACCCCGGTGCAGGTAGTGCTCGCCGATCGCGGCGGCGGCCCGGACCGTGGTGTCCAGCACCGAGGCGGCGCCGTTGATCCCACCCGAGCGGCCGGCCTCGGCGAGCACGTCGAGCAGGACCACCACCTCGGCGTCCCGGTCGGAGAGGGTCGCCGCGACGTGCAGCTGCCGGGCCCGCAGCGAGACCCGCCAGTCGATCCGGCGCAGCCGGTCACCGGGCCCGAACATCCGGACGCCGGCCAGCTCGCCCCCCTCGCCCGGACGCCGGGAGTGGTGCGCGCCGACCAGGCCGGCGGCCCGGGGCATCGCCTCCACCGCCTCGAACGGCTCGGTCATCGGATAGACCCGGACCCGCACCGGGTCGGTGATCACCACGCGAGAGACCAGCAGGCCGTCGGCGGTGGCCACCCGGGCGCCAGCCGGGCCGATCGGGTGCCGGCCCCAGCGCAACGCCTTTCCGGCGAGTTGCAGGTCGACCGCCGCGCCGGTCGGGATGGCGGTCACGAACGGCCGGTCCGCGCCGCCCGAGCGGGCCACGTCCAGCCCGCCGCCGCCGAAGCTGGCCCGCTCCACCTTGAGCCACGGCGAGATCCGGGTACGCACCACCGCGACGTCGTAGCCGACCGTGTCCGGGTTGCGACGGTGATCGTGCCGGCCATCGCGCCGCCCTCGACCAGTGCGCGTCGTCGGCCTCGATCCAGAGCTGCGGGGCGGAGGTCGGCCGGCGGCGCAG
>JAEVHO010000039.1 GCA_016802835.1 Micromonospora sp. ATA32
TTCTAGACAAACCCGATTATCCCAGCTCGGAGGGCACTCTCGTCACATCTCCACGCCTTCCTTGCCACAATGGACCCGTCCCGTCCACGGATCGAGGCTTAGAGCGTGCATCTGGTCGACCTCCTCACGTCCTGCTCGGCCCACCCGGGTGCCTAATACTCCAGCCGGGGATTGTGATCATGGCTCGGTGAGGGCTTGCCGGGCGTAGTGGCTGTTCATGGCACGGGCTGGGTGACGGCGCCGGCCGCGTATTCAGAGAAGATCCCGTCGAGGACGCGCAGGGCGCTCGCGGCCGGGTCGTCGGCATCGCCCAAGGTATGGGCGCAAGTGACGAGCGTCTTCCAGAGTGCCCAGCCGCGCCCGCGCGCCCATGTCGCATCATCGACGGACAGGCGCTCCCGGAACGCCTGCCGGCCGTCGGCGGTCAGCAATGTCCATGCGATTGCCAGGTCACAGGCCGGATCGCCGACGCCGCATGTCCCGAAGTCGATGACAGCTGCCAACTTCCCGTCGTTGAGCAGGAGATTCCCCTGTGCGATATCACCGTGGAACCAGCTCTCCACGCCGTCCCAGCGTGCGTCCAGTGCGCTCTTCCAGATCTCGCGGGCCAGGTTGATGTCGACGTGGCCGTCGAGTGCCGTGAGCGCGCGCTGGGCTTCCCCGTCGTAGGTGCGCAGCGTGCCGCCCCGGTACCAGTTGTGCTGTCCGGGGCGGGGACCGTCAGTGGTGTCGACGCTCTGCAAGGCCGCCAGGAATTCGGCCAGGTCGAGCGCGAATCGGCCGGGGTCGGCGATGCGGTCCGCGCTCGCAGGTTCGCCGTGGAGCCATTGGTAGATCGACCACGGGTAGGGGTAGCCCGCGTCGGGTTCGCCTTTCGCCAGTGGAGTGGGGATGGGCAGCGGGAGTTTGGGGGCGAGCGCCGGAAGCCATCTGTGTTCCTTGTCGACCGCCTCGGCGTACTCGGATGCGCTGGGCAAGCGCACCAACTTCTGGGAGCCGAGGTGGAAGGTCCAGTTGTCCCAGCCACCGTTGGCGACGGGCTGCACCGGGAGGTCGGCCCACTGGGGGAACTGGTCGGCGACAAGCCGACGCACCTGTTCCGCGTCGATGGCAGTGCGTTGGGGAACGGGACCGAGATGCGGTGTGTTGCTCACTGAGACATCCTCGTCCGACAAGGGAAACTGAAGTGTTGGACCTGATGTGGTGCAGGAACGGGGGCAGCCACCGTCGATCATGGACGGTTGTGTGGACTGACCATGACGCAGCGGTGGCTGCTGGATACAGGGTAGACGCCCAGCGGTGGCGGGTGTTGTTCGACGACCTGATGCTGACGGTCGCGGAACGTTTCCGCAGGCCGGAGCCGCGTCGTCGGGTGCGTGACTTCGTTCAGGGTCTGCTGGCACCGTTGCCGCGGAAGAACTGCTGGACGATCGCGGAGCATGCCGGGGACGCCGGCCCGGACGGGATGCAGGACCTGCTGACCCGGGTGAAGTGGGACGATGCCGCGGTCCGCGCTGACGTCCGCGAGTTCGTCGGCGAGCACCTCGGTGATGCCGAGGCGGTGCTGGTCATCGATGAGACGGGTGATTTGAAGAAAGGTCGGCACACCGTCGGTGTCCAGCGGCAGTACTCGGGCACGGCCGGGAAGATCGAGAACTGCCAGGTCGCCGTGCATCTCGTCTACGCCGCCGAGGCTGGTCACGCGATGCTCGACGCGGCCCTCTACCTGCCGAAGTCCTGGTGTGATGACCCCGAGCGCCGGGCCGAGGCCGGTGTCGGCCATTACTAGCCACGCACGCCAGAGGCGGGGACCGGTCCAGGACACTGACCGGAGTCACGTCTTCGACGTCAAGCCGAACCTCCAATCGACGGACTACTCACAACGTGCGACCTCGTGTCGCACCGATCAGCGGCAGATCAGGACACGTGACCTTGGCAAATCCGCACGGCGGCGGTGGCAACAGCCGTCACGGTGACATTCGGGTCGTGGATCAGGCCGGTCAGGCGGCCGGTTCGGTGGTGAGTGACCGGTGGCCTCCGTGGCACGCGATCAACGCGTCTGCCACGATTTCAGCGTCAGCTTCTGCGACGTCCGGTGGGTACTCCGGCAGCAGGTCGTCCCAGACGACCAGCCACGACCCGTACAATTGGGCCTGCCCCTCGGGCCGAGCGAAGAACCAGACGTGCAGGTGGGCGCCACCATCTCCGATGCGGTAGACGTGGGCCCGCGAGATGTGCGGCAGTGCCTGCATGTGGCGGACGATGCGAGTGCTCAATAGCCCCAGTTCGGCGGCCAGTTCGTCAGGTAGATCCGCCATGTCGTAGTGATCGCGCGGATACAGCATGAGCACCAGCGGGACGCCCACTCCCGGAATCCGGACCAGCCGCCAGTGATCGTTGAACCAGATCCCTTCGTCCCGGTCGCGGCAGGCGTTGCAGTCCGACGGATCCTCGCCGTGCCGCGCGGGCTCCGAGAGCACCGGCGGGCGCAACGGCGCTACGCGCAGTCCGTCCGGCTCGAACGGACTGATCTCCCATCCCGTCATGCGTGCCAACGGGAGCCGGCGCTCGCTGTCCGCGACGGCGACTGCGTGGTCATAGAACTCGTCCGGTCGCAAGGCCATGCGGCGAAGACTAGTACGACAAGATTCCAAGTGATCGATAGCCCCGTTGTGGCTGCCAGGCACCGCCCGATGGTCTCGTACTCGATGGTCCGGATGAACCCGAAGCATCCGCTCGTCGGCAGATTCGCTCGTCGTGGTCGCTACGTTCCGGAGGCCATGTATGCGGCGAGGATGTAGTTAGGGTGCCGGTCGAGGTTCTTGCGGGCGCGGTCGTAGCGCATGGTCGTACGGGGATCGGCGTGGCGGGCGGCAATCTGCACGTCGCGCAGGCTCACACCGGCGTCGAGCATGGTTGTGACGAAGGTGTGGCGCAGCATGTGCGGATGCATCCTCGGCATCCGAATGCCGGCAGTGCCAGCCAGGTGCTTGAGCCGACGGGTCGCCGCGTGTCGGTCCATCCGCGCCCCGAGGGTGTTGCGCAGGATCGGACCATCGTTGCGGCCGTCGACCGCCCGGTCGAGGGCCCTCGCCACCGCTGGCGGGAGCGGGATGAGGACGGCCTTGCCGCCCTTGCCACGGACCCGCAGGACGCGGTGCCCGTGTTCCTCGCCGAGGTCGCCGATGTTTGCACCGCAGGCTTCGAAGATCCGCAGCCCGAGCAGGCCGAGCATGGCGATCAGCGCGAAGTCGTACGAATTGTCCGGCAGCCGGGCAGTGGTGATCAGGGCTTCGAACTGGAGGTGTCCCAGCCCGAGGGTGGGTGATTCGGGTGGCACGACCGGTCGCCGGACGTAGTCGGCTGGTGAGTGCGGCAGGATGCCGTCGATGACCAGACGCGGTAGAAGCCGACCACGACCGAGAGACGGCGGGAGACGGTCGAGGGCTGGAAGCGGCGCACGTCCTGGAGCCAGCGCACATACCGCTCGATGTCCACGCGTGCGGCCGACAGCGGATCCAGGTCCTGGTCCGTGCACCAGGTCAGAAAGACTCGCAGGTCGGACTCGGTGTGCAGCCGTGAGTCACCCCGGTACCGGCCGAGGTAGGCAGACACCGCCGCACGCAGAACGAGACGATCAGGAGAGACGACACCAGGACCGGACGCGGGAGAGGTAGTCCTACCTCACGGTGTGTCACATGCGCAGTCAGCGCCACGCCCTCCAGGCGGCAGAAGCGGTCGTGTCTGCGGCGGCGGGAGCCGAATGGATGGCTGGAGACCCATGGGATCATGACGTCATGTCGACCAGCATGATGCCGGTGACGCTCGGGCGACCGACCGGGCCGGAGGAGTTCCAGATCGTGGTGGTTCATGGGGGAGTCTGCGGAAGTTCGGTTCGGCCGGCGGGGCTTTCGGCTTCCGGCGTTCCGGTCTGGTGTTCCTGACCTGCCTAGCGCTGGTAAGCGGACTCTCCGTGGCGGCGGCTACTGTCCGGATCAGTTCGTCACTGATCGAGAGAGCGGAGCAGGGCGTGGCCGAGGAGAGCGCGGTCGAGGTCACCTACTGCGCGGGATGGGATCCGAGGAGCCGGAAGCCCGTCGGGGTGATGGGTGTGGACGGGGCGCGCAAGCGCGATTCGGCCGGAGAGCCTTACGCGGTGCTGCTCACCGCCGACGCACGGCCGAGGGCGCTGCTGCAGATCGACTGGGGGCGCCATTACCTGGGCCTGTTCCTGTTCGACGAGCACGGCCGCCGCGACCGTGCCTATGACTACCGGGAGCTCGAGCCGGGCCTGCTCGATCTGCGCCACTACGAGCAGTGGCGCTACGCGTCTGCGGACGAGCCGGAATTCCCCGAGCGGGGTTGGCGCTTCACCCTCACGGCCCGGCCGGACAGTGACACCGCCGATGTGCAGCTGGACCATGGCGGCCTTTTCCAGACCAGCCACCACATCCCGGAGCGGCACCGCACCCTGCGCAGGGCCCCGTTCGGCGACTGGACGGCGTACGCGGACGGCCGGATGCTCGGTTTCGGACGTCGTGCGGGGGGCACCGGCGACGTGACGCTCGTACCCGCCAGGCACAAGGAAGACCAGGGGCATCGGGAGGCCGCAACGCCGCTGTGGAGGGCTCCGTCGGGCCTGCGGCCTCGCTATCTGGAGACGCTGTTCACCCCGGGCAGTCGGTTCTCAGACACCGAGTTCGGCGTCGCGATCGTTACCGAGCCCCAACCCGCCGGGGTGCTGCGAGTGCCTACCGGCGCGGTGATCGCCGCCGACCCCGGCACCCTCGGCAGCCGCGATCAGCCGTACACGGTAATGGTCCCGGCGGGAGACCACCCTGTGCTGATCGCCGGCATGCGGTGGGAGAGCGAAGGCTGGAACGAGACGACCGCCGCCATGCTGCGGATCCTCGACAAGCCCACCGCAAGCTGGGAACTCGCGGTCCGTCCCGGGCAGGACATACGGCTGCTCGGCGACGACGAGTTCTACGGCTTCGGAGTGGACACCGGCATGGGCGCATTCCTGGACGCGTCAGGGCGGGACGCCCTCGCCGCAGCGTACGAGCACCGGCAACAGAGCGACGCCCGGGACGATGACAAGGCGACGGAGGCCGCCGACCCGGCCACCGGCACCAATCTGATCGCCTACCCGAGCGGGAGAGGCGACGGCTCCTACCCGGTCTGGATCGGCCGCACCACCGACGGCGAGGTCACCTGCCTGGTGGCCGACATGCTCGTCCTCCACGACATGAAGCCCCTGCCGCCCACCGCACCCGACACCACCGTCTTCCTCACCCCCACCCCGACGGGCAGCGGCGTGCGGCCGGAGCCGAAGCCAGCAGACCCCGAGGCAACCGCCGAGTTCCTGGCCACCGTTGCTGCCAGCATCGCGGCCAAGAAGGAGCAGGTCCGCCGTCGCTGACCTACCGCCGCCCAACGGCGTCCGGGTCCTGGCGAAGCCCGCCGGCGAGTCCAGGCCGAAGGTCCCGGTCCGCCCCTGCTGATCCGACCGGACAAAGAGGTCCTAATAGCGGCATTCGGCATGCGCCCCGCCGGTCACCGTGCCAGCCAAATGTCCTCATCTCGGCAAAGCAGGATGCTCACGCCGACGAACGCCAGTTACGGGCGGTGACGAACGATCCAACGACCGGCGCGCACGCACGGCGGCATGTGAGCGCGATCTGCCGCTGGTCTTACTCGGGGACCGTCAGGGTCGAGGGTGGCTCGTCGTACTCGCCGAGCGCATACCGAAGCCGATGGTTCAGATTGTTGATCGCCTGACGCAGGTCCCGTTCCGCTCCGCCTGGCGCAAGCAGCCCTACCCTTTCCAGCCGGCGCCGAAAGCCGTCGGACAAGGGTTGCAAGACCTCACCAGCCATGAGCTCGCCTTCGATCACTGCGAGCAGCCCGATCAGGGCCGACAGATCACGCGCGCGACAACCCGGCGGCGCCAAGGCGTCCGACACGGGTGCGCTCATGCCCGAATCCTACGATGCGCCTCACCGGCGCCCGGTCGGCGGCATGTGCGGATGCCCGGTACGGGGATGATCCGGGAGATCGATCGCGGAGAGGCCGGCCGCTGATTGCGCTGTGCCCGTTACTCCGCCACGCTTGCCGGGTGGCCGATCTTGACTTCTTCGTCGACGTGGTGGTCAGCGGCGCCGTGCTGGGCGTGGGCCTGACGGACTCACCGGACGAAGTAGCCCGCACGCTGGGTGGCGACTTCGCACAGGACCGAAACCGCGCCGCGATGCGGCGTGACTACGGCCTGGTGGAGTTCTTCTGGGCGCGGCGGCCCGGATCCGACTCCTGGCAGGCGACCGGCTTCACGGTGCAGGCGCATCGCCTGGCGAATATCACGGTCGTCGAGGCACTCGTGCATCGGTACGGGCCGTTCGGCCGACAGCTGCGGTTCACGCAGTTGAACGCCGAATTGGACCGCCTCGGCTACCACCTGCAGAAGATCACCGACCGCGCCGATGCAAACTATCGGCGGTACTGGCTTGCCGAGTCGCGGATATCCCTCCTCGTCGCCGCCACCGGGTATCAGGGGATGATCGATGCCGGTGACGTCTGGTCGATCAGCGCACCCCATCCGCCCGAGCTTGTGGCCGCCGGAAGACTCGGCGGGCAGCGCCAGGCCGTCAAGGACGGGTTGGTCCACCTGCTCCAGCTCGACGAGCACCAGCGCCGGCAGTGGCTAGACCGCCGCCAGCCGGCACCGCACGAGCGAGCCAACTGGTGGCTGTACCTGCTGCTTGTCATCGATCAACACTTGGGTGACCAGTCGGGCCGGCGGGCGGACTGGGCGGAGCTGAAGCTCTGGCTGCTGCGGCAGGGACGGACCCGGGCGGTGTTCACCGAAGCTGAGAGCGCCGAGAAGCTGGCGTACTTCGCGGCGGACATGCGCCGGGCGGGGGTCGAGTTGGCGGTGCTGCCGTCGGCTGACGACATCGTCCGGGACTGCCTGGACGCCCTCCCAGCCGGTCTAAACGAGGTGGCCATGCTCGCTGACCGGCGAGACCTGGGCGGTCTTGACCGCACGCAGATGCGTCACTCCCGGCAGGCGAAGAATCTGGTCAACGCAGCTCAGTGGCACATGGACGGAGTCCAGGATGTGTGCCTCGCCGCCGAGCTGCGCGAGTGGATCGATATCAAGCCGCGCCTCGTGTAGCAGCCGGCCTCATCCGAACACGCAGACGCGCACGCTCGCCGCGGCCACTGCACGCTCATCGGCACGAGCGTGCGTCCGGAGACGCTGCGGAGGACTGCGCTGGCATACGGACGGTGATGGGCGCCGACGGCCGGTGCGCTCGCTATCAGCGGCAAATCCGGGCATTAGATCAAGGTGTGCTGCGCGGCAGCCGTTGCCTGTTCCCTGCGGGAGTCATGCGAGTGAGCCGGCAGGCGTGATGACGAGGCTGCGATCCGCCTTCTGGGTATCGTATTCATGATCTTCGGGAAGGGTGCGAGTTGGATCGCTTTGAGCGCATGTTGACGCTGTTGCGGCGTGGACAGACCGAACACGCCGAACAGCTGCGGGCCGAGGGTCCGGCGGCGTGGCTGCCGCAATGGACCGCCGGCGAGCCGCTGAGCCGGGCGTTACGGCAGGCGCACCAGCTCGGCTCCCTGATCACCGCGGTGCGCCTTGACGACACGTTCGCATGGGCGCTTGCCGGGGACACGGTGTACCGCATTTCCCTTTCCGATGGTGTGGTGCACCGGTTGCGGCTGGAGGGGCGGCACGAGTTCCACTGGGACGCCACATTCGCCGGTCACGCCGTCGTCGCCGTCGAGGACGAGCGGCTGCTCATGTGGGACCTCGCCACCGGCAGGTTGCTGCTGGCCACCGCTGCCGACGACGTCTCCCGGCGCGCAGGTGGCCTGCGCAGCCTCGCGGTCGGCGTCGGTGTCGCGGTGACCGGCACCGAGGGCGGCTACCTGCTGCAGTGGGATCTGGCCGACGGCCGGCTGCTGGCGAGGACCGCCGCACACGGCGGCTATGTGGCCCGTGTCGCGATCAGCACCGACGGCCCGCCGGCCGTCCTGAGCCTCGGCGGCGAGGACCGCTGGACGGGGACGGTGTGCTTCCACGACCTCGACGGGTTGCGCCGTACCGGCGAGGTGGCCACGCCCGAGGAGACGAGTTGCGGCGGCTGGACCATGCTGGACGGTCAGCGGCGTGCGGTGACCGTCGCGGAGAGCGGCCTACTGACCGTCTGGGATCCCACGACGGCGGTGCCGGTCGCACAGTTCTCCACCACCGCCCACCCGATCGGGGCGCTGGCGTTCGCTGTCGGTGGTGCCTGGGCCGTGCTCGGCGAGTCACGGGCGCTGCGGATCGTCGATCTGCGTGACGGGGTCGTTCGCGGGACGATCCGGACCGACTTCACGTCCAACGTCAATAATGTCGCCGCCTGCGGGCGGTTCGTCTTTGCGGCCCAGGGCGGCAGCACCGAGGGGCGTACCAACCTCCTGGAGCTCACCGACCCCCTCACGCAGGACGTCAAGGACCGGCCGCACTTGATCGACGCGGCCCCGGCCACGATCGGCGGACGGGCCGTCGTCGTCGCTGTCGACGAGGACGGCCCGTACCGGGTGTACGACTCGACCGATGGGCGGCAGCTCCGGTCGGTCGGCGAACGTACCAACAAGCACCGGTCCGTAGGTGGGCACCCGCGGTTGCGGACCGTCAGCGTCGGTGGCCGAGACCTGCTCCTGTCCATGTCCGACCTCGTACCGACGATCGTCGACCCGGCCACCGGCGAAATCCGCACAGCGCCTCGGCCATCGGTGGCCGGGCCGATTTTGTCGGCTGCCGCCACGCGTGACGGCCTCGCCGCGATGGTCGACCTCAACGGCACCCTCGCCCTCTGGGACGTGGCCACGCTGACACTGCGCGCTTCGACCCACATAGCCAAATCGCTGCGGGCGACCTCAGTCGCGCTCGGCGACCTGCACGGCCGCACCATCGTACTGACCGGCACCGACGACGGCGGAATCCGCTGGTCTGACGGCTCCGACCTGACCGAGATTCCGCCTCCCGGCCAGTTCGTCGAGGACACCGGCCCGGCCGAATACACCGTGGACCCCATGAACTGGCCCGGCCCGCACGCCGTCACCGCCCTGGACGTGGCTGGAGCCGTGGTGGTCAGCGTTGTGGCCAACACCGTCACCTGCGCCGACATCGCCACCGGTGAGCCGTCCGGGCCTGCACTGACGCATCCAGGCAAGGTCTTGGCGGTCCTGCCGGCCATGCTCGACGGCGTCCCAGTCGTGGCGACCAGCTGCGCCGACCGGGTCCTGCGGATCTGGGACATCGCGACGGGCCACACCGTCGGGGCCGTCGCCCTGCCGCGACGGGTCCACCGGATCCTCTCGGTCACCGCCAACCAGATCATCGTCCTCGACAGCGGCTACATCATCGCGGTCGGCCCCGGCACCCGATCTGCGGTGGACCACCAAGCCGTCAGCGGCGACGGAACTCGTTAGGCGGCCCCGCGTCCAGCCGAAATCCGACATGTGCCAACTTCGTGCTGGCGTCGTGGGCAAGGTCGAGCAACCCCGTACAGCTCAGTCGCGGCGTGCAAGCTCTCATCAGCATTCGGCTTGTCCCGTACCCCCGGCGCCCGGAAAGACGTCCTGCCGGTGCAGCCACTTCGCCCCCTCCGTCCTCGGCAAGATCAGCTGCACGCTCATCGGCAAGAGAGTGACTCCCGGAAGCCTGCACGGAGCCATCACCACCGTCAGTCCATATCACTGAGCGTTACCAGAGTCGACCCTTTCGGCCCTAGCAAGCCTCCGCCTGATGAACCAACTGCCAAGTGCCCGAGGCCGTCCAGACCGAACACCCGGACGTCGAGACCTGGACGCCGAAATGGGCGGGCCAGGTCGTCGACACGGAGAAGGTCCGCAGCATCGTGCTGGGATCCTTACTTGCGTTGGTGGTCAGCGCTGCTTGGCGAAGCCGACGAACGCCTTCCAGGTCGTCGGCGCGAAGGCGAGCACCGGGCCTGCCGGGTCCTTGCTGTCGCGAACGGCCACCATGTCGGGCAGATTGTCGGCCACCTCGACGCAGTCGCCACCCGCCGTGTTGCTCCGGGTGGATTTCCTCCACTGAGCGTTACTGAGGTCCATGCTGACTCTCTACTTCCTTCATCGAGGCGACCGACAGGGTGCGCGGGAGGGCGACACCTCTCACGCTCTCCCATATCGCCAGAAGCGTAGCCACTCCAGCCTCACCGTCGACTACGGAGCCACCAAGCTGATTGTCCATGTGTCCCACCCAGTTCCCGTCCGCTGACCTGGCCAGCGCAAGTGGCCCGGACAGCCCGACGTGCAGGCCGGCGTCGACCGGGATGACGTGGATGTGGATGTGGGGTAGTTCGGCCATGCGCAGCAAGTGCGCCAACTGTTCGGCCATGATCGCGTCGGTGCGACGAAGAGCGGGCTCGTCGATGACGGCGACGACCTGGGGAGGGAGCGCGCGGGTCAGGATCTCCTGCCGCTCCATCCGTGAGGCCACCTGCTTCTCGACCTCGTCCTCCGGCTTGGTGTCGTCGAAGCGCAGCACCGCGCGGGCGTAGTTCGCCGTCTGGAGCAGGCCGGGGATCAGGGTGGGATTGAAGTACCGGAGCTGAATGGCGGCGCGCTCAGCCTCCAACCATGGTCGGAACCATGAGGGTTGGCCTTCTCGCTGAGCCATCCGGAGCAGGGACACGAACAGACCGTCGGTCTCCAGGACCTCGTCCGCCCGCTTGGCATACGCCAGATCGAGCGGGCGGGTTCCGGTCTCCACAGCGGAGACCGTGGAGGCTGAGTAGTTGGCCCGCCGGCCGAACTCCTCCTGATTCATGCCGATCAGCGCCCGCTGCTTGCGGAGCTGTGCGCGGATCAGATCGGCAGTCTGCTCACCTTCCATGGTTCCTCCAGAGATTCGCCAAGATCGCCAAGCGTCGCCAGACGCAGCGCCAGGCCGCCAGACCATCGCCGTGTCCGGGTTAAACGCCTTCCGACAGTAGTGCCGTCCTCAACAGACTGTCACTCATGCGGACCCGCTCGTCGCCGGACGGGGCTCGGGCGGGTTCTGCGGGGTCGCTCCCTTCCCCCGTACGGGAGCGGCCCCTTCCCACCTTCCCGAGGAGGTCGACGTGCGCACCTTGCTTCGCTGGTACCGGTGCCGGTCCAACGCCCTGCCCCCACTGCCGAAGCGGGTACGTGGCACGAACCTGCCTGAGTGGATGCGCCAGCCGATCCGCCCTCTACCGGTCCAGGGCCCCGGCAACGCCGGCAACCTGACCCCGGCTCAGCAGTGGCGCGCGATGGGCGGTCGTCCGTGAGGGCGCTCAACGTCAGGAACGGCCGGGTGAACGGCGGGCACCTGGCCCACAGCCCGCACTGGGCCTGCGAGACCTGCGGCGACCTGTGGCCCTGCCGGGCCTTCCGGTCGATCCGCCAGGAGCGGTTGGACACGGCCAATCTGATCGCAGTCATGTCGCTGCTGATGAGGACGGCCATCCGTGACCTGCGCGGCAGGCCCGAGGGACCGGAGCCGCCCGAGATCGTGAAGCGCTTCCTGTGGTTCATGCCCCTGAACGACGAGGAGGCCCGGGCCATCGCGTTGAGGATGCGCTGATGTGCCGCCGGCCGATTCCGCACGCCCCCATGCGTCCGCTCTGGCGGTGCCGTAACTGCGCAGCCGAGTGGCCCTGCCAGCCGGCGCGGCTTGCCCTGCTCGTCGAGTACCGGGACGACCGGACCGGGCTGCTGGTCTACCTGGGTGGGCTGATGGTCGAGGCGAGCGACCAGCTCGGTCAGCTCCACTCGCAGACCAGGCTCGACCTCACCGAGCGCTTCCTCGCCTGGGCCAAGGCCCGCGGCTGACCACTTTCCCACCGACTGAGGAGGATTTGGTGGCCGGGCCCTTCTCGCCGAAGCGGAACCGCCTGGACGAAGGGGCGGCGGCGCGGGGCACCCGTCGGGTACGGCGGAGCACGCCGTACGTGAGAGAGAGGTGAGCGCCCCGCGCCGTCGCGGACCGGGCGTTGCCGAGCGCCCGGTGGTGGCCCGTCGCGATCGGGCCCGGTCACGGGGTCAAGGATGCGGCCGGCGGGGCCGGTTCGGCAACGGAATTTAGCCGCGGCGACGGTGAGATTCCCACGGCCGTTGTATTGACCGCCTTGATCCGCAGGATCACACTTTGCGCACTCGTACCGGGGAACCACCTCGAGGAGGTGCAGTGGCCACGACGCCCGCGACGACCGCCGAGCAACCGATGGACGACGACGCCCGACGGCTCGCCGAACTCGGCTACAGGCAGGAGCTGCACCGCAAGTGGAGCGGCTTCTCCAACTTCGCCATCTCGTTCTCCATCATCTCGATCCTGGCCGGCTGCTTCACCACGTTCGGCCAGGCGTGGAACAACGGCGGGCCGGTCGCCATCTCCTGGGGCTGGCCCCTGATCTCGCTGTTCATCCTGATCATCGGCTTCTGCATGGCTGAACTGGTGTCGGCATACCCGACCGCGGGCGGCATCTACTGGTGGGCGGCGACGATGGGTCGGCCGGTGCACGGCTGGTTCACCGGCTGGCTCAACCTGATCGGGCTGGTCGCGGTGACCGCGTCGGTGGACTACGGCTGCGCGACGTTCCTCAACCTCACCCTCTCCGCCCTCTTCGACGGGTGGGCGGGGACGCTCGCTCAGACGTTCGGGCTCTTCGTGGTGATCCTGGCCCTGCACGGGCTGATCAACATCTTCGGCCACCACATCATCGACGTCCTGCAGAACGTCTCGGTCTGGTGGCACGTGGCCGGTGCGGCCGCGGTGGTGGCCATCCTGCTCCTCGTCCCGGACCACCACCAGAGCTTCCAGTTCGTCTTCACCGAGCGGTTCAACAACTCCGGCTTCGGCGACGGCGGCACCGGCGGGTTGACCTTCTGGTTCTACGTGCTGCCGCTGGGCTTCCTGCTCACCCAGTACACGATCACCGGCTTCGACGCCTGCGCGCACGTCTCCGAGGAGACCCGGGGCGCCTCGCAGGCCGCCGCCAAGGGGCTCTGGCGGTCGATCTTCTACTCGGCGATCGGCGGCTGGATCCTGCTGCTGGCGTTCCTCTTCGCGGCCACCGACGTGGACGCGATCAACGCCGCCGGCGGATTCTCCGGGGCGATCTTCGAGACCGCGCTGACCCCGTTCTTCTTCAAGGCGGTCATCATCATCTCCACCATCGGGCAGTTCTTCTGCGGGATGAGCTGCGTGACCTCGATGTCCCGGATGACGTACGCGTTCAGCCGGGACCGCGCGGTGCCGGGCTGGCGGCTGTGGTCCCGGGTGGACCGGAACGGCACCCCGGTCAACGCGATCATCGGGGCGACGGTGGCCGGCCTGGTGCTCACCCTGCCGGCCCTGTACAAGAACTCGGCCGGCATCCCGGTTGCCTTCTACGCGGTGGTCTCCGTCGCGGTGATCGGGCTCTACCTGTCGTTCCTCATCCCGATCTTCCTGCGGCTGCGGATGGGCGACCGGTTGGTCCCCGGGCCGTGGACGCTCGGCCCGAAGTACAAGCTCCTCGGCTGGATCGCGGTGGTCGAGATCGCGATCATCTCGATCTACTTCGTGCTGCCGATCGTGCCCGCCGGGGTGCCCGGCAACGACGGGTTCACCTGGTCGGCGGTGAACTACGCGCCGCTCGCGGTGGGCGGGTTGCTGCTGCTGGTGGCCGTCTGGTGGTACGCCTCGGCGCGGAAGTGGTTCACCGGCCCCCGCCGTACCGTCGACGAGCCCGCACCGGCGACCGGGCCGGCACCGGTCGACGAGCCGGCCTGAGGTCCTGGCCGGGCCCCGGTTTGCCGGGGCCCGGCACCCGGGCATTGACGGTGATCCGGTTTGCCAGTAGACCTTGGTGATGGAGGCCCGCGATGAGTAGAGCGCCGTTCACGCTGGAAGAACTGCGGGTCGCCATCCGGGGTGGCGAGATCGACACGGTGGTGCTGGCGCTGGCCGACATGCAGGGCCGGTTGCAGGGCAAGCGGTTCCACGCCCCCTACTTCCTGGACCAGGTGGTCGAGCACGGCAGCGAGGGGTGCAGCTACCTGCTCGCCGTGGACGTCGACATGAACACCGTCGACGGGTACGCGATGTCGAGCTGGGAACGCGGCTACGGCGACTTCGCGATGGTGCCGGACCTGGACACCCTGCGCCGGGTGCCCTGGCAGCCCGGGACCGCGATGCTCCTGGCCGATTTGGCCTGGCTGGACGGCACCGGCGCGGTGACCGCGTCGCCCCGGCAGATCCTGCGCCGGCAGCTGGACCGGCTGGCCGAGCACGGGCTGACCGCGTACGCCGGCACCGAGCTGGAGTTCGTGCTGTTCCGCGACTCGTACGAGGATGCCTGGCAGCGCGGCTACCGGGAGCTGACGCCGGCCAACCAGTACAACGTGGACTACTCGCTGCTCGGCACCGCCCGGGTGGAGCCGCTGCTGCGCCGGATCCGCACCGAGATGGCCGGCGCCGGCCTGACGCCGGAGAGCGCCAAGGGGGAGTGCAACCTCGGCCAGCACGAGATCGCCTTTCGCTACGCCGACGCGGTGACCTGCGCCGACAACCACGTGATCTACAAGAACGGGGCCAAGGAGATCGCCGCCCAGGAGGGCATGTCGATCACCTTCATGGCCAAGCCGAACGCGCGGGAGGGCAACTCCTGCCACATCCACTTCTCGCTGCGCGACACCAACGGCCGCTCGGCGATGCTCGGCGACGGCCCGGCGCACCTGTCGGCGACCGGGCAGCGGGTGCTGGCCGGCCTGCTCGCCACCATGCGCGAGTTCAGCCTGCTGTTCGCCCCGAACATCAACTCCTACAAGCGCTACCAGTCGGGGTCGTTCGCCCCGACCGCGCTGCGTTGGGGCACCGACAACCGCACCTGCGCATTGCGGCTGGTCGGGCACGGCCAGGGCATGCGGGTGGAGAACCGGGTGCCCGGCGCGGACGTCAACCCGTACCTGGCCATCGCCGGCCTGGTGGCGGGCGCGCTGCACGGCCTCGACCGGGAGCTGGAGCTGGGCGAGGAGTGCACCGGCAACGCGTACGACGACCCGCGCGCCGAGCGGGTCCCCGGCACCCTCCGCGACGCGCTCACCCTCTGGGAGTCCTCCACGGCGGCGAAGGACGCCTTCGGCGACGAGGTGGTCGCCCACTACGCCAACCAGGCCCGGGTCGAGCTGGCGGCCTTCGACGCCGCCGTCACCGACTGGGAACTCTTCCGTGGCTTCGAACGGCTCTGAGGGGACACGCGTGAGTGCGGTGGTGAATCCGGCGACCGGGGTGGTCGTGGCGGAGGTGGCGGCCGCCTCGGTGGCCGAGACGGACGCGGCGATCGGGCGGGCCGCGGCGGCGTACGAGACGTGGCGGCAGGTCAGCCCCGGCGATCGGGGGCGGCTGCTGCGGCGGTTCGCGGCCGTGGTCGACGCGCACCTGGAGGAGCTGGCCGAGCTGGAGGTGCGCAACTCCGGGCACACCATTGGCAATGCCCGCTGGGAGGCCGGCAACGTCCGGGACGTGCTCGACTACTACGCGGGCGCGCCGGAGCGGCTGACCGGCCGGCAGATCCCGGTGTCCGGCGGGCTGAACGTCACCTTCCACGAGCCGTTCGGCGTGGTCGGGGTGATCGTGCCGTGGAACTTCCCGATGCCAATCGCCGGCTGGGGCTTCGCCCCGGCGCTCGCCGCCGGCAACACCGTCGTGCTCAAGCCCGCCGAGCTGACCCCGCTGACCGCGCTGCGCCTGGCTGAGCTGGCGCTGGACGCCGGCATCCCGGACGGCGTGTTCACCGTGCTGCCCGGTCGGGGGAGCGTGGTCGGGGAGCGGTTCGTCACCCACCCGGCGGTCCGCAAGGTCTGCTTCACCGGCTCCACCGAGGTCGGCACCCGGATCATGGCCGGCTGCGCCGAACAGGTGAAACGGGTGACCCTGGAGCTGGGCGGCAAGAGCGCCAACCTGGTCTTCGCCGACGCCGACCTGGAGAAGGCCGCCACCACCGCGCCGTACGCGGTCTTCGACAACGCCGGCCAGGACTGCTGCGCCCGGTCCCGGATCCTGGTCCAACGACCGGTGTACGACCGCTTCCTGGAGCTGCTCGAACCGGCGGTGCGGGCGTTGCGGGTGGAGGACCCGGCGCTGGACACGGCCGAGATGGGCCCGCTGATCTCGGCCGGCCAACGGGACCGGGTGGCCGGCTACGTCGACGGCGCGAAGGTGGCGTTCACCGGCACCTGTCCGGAGGGCGCCGGCTTCTGGTACGCCCCGACGGTGCTGCTCGCCGAGTCGCCCGCCGACCGGCACTGGCGGGAGGAGATCTTCGGGCCGGTGGTCTCGGTGCTCCCGTTCGACGACGAGGCGGACGCGGTCCGGCTGGCCAACGACACGGAGTACGGCCTGTCCGGCTCGATCTGGACCCGGGACGTGGGGCGGGCGATCCGGGTGGCCCGGGCGGTGGAGTCCGGCAACCTCAGCGTGAACTCGCACTCCTCGGTGCGCTACTGGACCCCGTTCGGCGGGATGAAGCGCTCCGGCCTGGGCCGGGAGCTGGGTCCGGACGCGCTGCACGCCTTCACCGATGTCAAGAACGTCTTCATCAGCACTGAGGAGTGAACGTGCAGGGTCGGTTGCGGGACCGGGTCGCGGTGGTGACCGGGGCGGGCAGCGGGATCGGGTTGGCCACCGTACGGCGGTTCGCCGCCGAGGGTGCGCGGGTGGTCTGCGTCGACGTCGACACCGAGGCCGGCAAGCGGGCGGCCGACGAGGTCGGCGGGGAGTTCGTCGCCACCGACGTGGCCGACGAGGCGGCCGTCCGGGAGCTCTTCGACGGGGTGGCCGAGCGGCACGGCCGGGTGGACGTGGCGTTCAACAACGCCGGCATCTCCCCACCCGAGGACGACTCGATCCTGGAGACCGGGCTGGACGCCTGGGAGCGGGTGCTGCGGGTCAACACCACCAGCGTCTACCTCTGCTGCAAGTACGTGATCCCGCACATGCGCCGGCAGGGGAAGGGCTCGATCATCAACACCGCGTCGTTCGTGGCGCTGATGGGCGCGGCCACCTCGCAGATCGCGTACACCGCGAGCAAGGGCGGGGTGCTGGCGATGACCCGGGAGCTGGGCGTGCAGTTCGCCCGGGAGGGGATCCGGGTCAACGCGCTCTGCCCCGGCCCGGTCGCCACCCCGCTGCTGCTGGAGCTCTTCGCCGCCGATCCCGAGCGGGCCGCCCGCCGGCTGGTGCACGTGCCGATGGGCCGGTTCGGCCAGCCGGAGGAGATCGCCGCGGCGGTGGCGTTCCTGGCCAGCGACGACTCCTCCTTCATGACCGCCGCCCAGTTCGTGGTGGACGGCGGGATCACCGGCGCGTACGTGACGCCGCTGTGACCCGACCGCTGATCGGTGTCACCGCGTACGTCGAACCGGCCGGCTGGGGGGGTCTGGCGGGACGTGCCGGCGGCGCTGGTGCCCCAGGCGTACGTCCGGGCGGTGGCCGCGTCCGGTGGCCGGGCGGTGGTGCTTCCCCCGGACGACGTCGACGCGGACGTGCTGCGGGTGCTCGACGGCCTGATCCTCGCCGGGGGCGCCGACATCGGTCCGGAGCGGTACGGCCAACCGCCGGACCCGCGTACCGAGGCCCGGCGGACCGGGACGCCGGCGAGCTGACCCTGCTGGCGGCGCGCTCGCCGCCGACCTGCCGGTGCTCGGGATCTGCCGGGGGATGCAGCTGCTCGCGGTCGCCGCGGGCGGCGCGCTGCACCAGCACCTACCGGACGTGGTCGGCCACGACGCGCACCGCCCGGCCCCCGGCGTCTACGGCGGCCACCCGGTCCGGTTCGCGCCGGGCAGCCTGGCCGGGGCGGTGATGGCCGGGGTGGACCGGGTGAACTCCTACCACCACCAGGCGGTGGCCGACCCGGGTCGGCTGGTGGTCACCGGCTGGTCGGACGACGGGGTGATCGAGGCGGTGGAGGATCCGGGCCGGCGATTCGTCCTGGGTGTGCAGTGGCATCCGGAGAACGACGCCGACCCCCGGCCGGTCGGTGCACTGGTCCGGGCCGCCCGCGAGCACCGGGCCTTGACCACATGATGGAACGCTGGTCCCATTTGGTGAGCTGACGGGGGAGGAGGACCGCCATGGGCAAGGTCTATCCGGAAATCGACGGGCGGCTGCGTGACTTCATCGAGGCGCAGCCGGTCTTCTTCGTGGCCACCGCGCCCGCCGGCGCTGACGGGCACGTCAACGTCTCGCCGAAGGGGATGCGCGGCACGTTCGTGATCCACGGCCCGCACGAGGTGGCGTACCTCGACTGGCACGGCAGCGGCGCGGAGACCCTCGCCCACCTCCGGGAGAACGGGCGGATCACGCTGATGTTCTGCGCCTTCGCCGGGCCGCCCAAGGTCCTGCGGCTGCACGGGCGCGGGACCGCGGTCGTGGTGGGCGACCCCGACTTCCCGGCGGCGCTCTCCGGCTTCCCCGACGCACCGGACCCGCACGCCGTCCGGGCGGTCATCACCGTACGGGTCGAGCGGGTCAGCGACTCCTGCGGCTACGCCGTGCCGCTGATGGAGTACCAGGGCGACCGGGACCTGTTACTCACATCACACTCTCGCCGGACGGCCGAGGATCTGGTCGTCTACCGGGCCACGAAGAACGCCGCCAGCATCGACGGCCTGCCGGTTTTCTGAGCGCTCCCCGGCCGGTCCGGCCGCCGCCCGTCCCCCCCACCGGGTTGCCCGGCGGGTCCCGGCGGGTCGCCCCGCGCGCCCGGTGACGAGCCGGTGACGAGCGGCTACCAGCCGGGATGCGTTACGTTGCTGCTCGGTCGGGGTACAGGTGCGGGCACGGTCAACGGATCTTCGGATGGTCGTGGCGATGGCCGGAGCGGGAGGCTGCATGAGCTCGGCCCAGGGGGGCGAAAAGGGCGGGAACCCCTCCCGGGGGACGCTCCACCCGGCGCTCCCCCCGCTGCTCACCGCCGCCTTCGCCGCCGGCGGCGAGATGGGCGGGCGGCTGGGCCGCTTCGACTGGTCCCGCAACCCGCTCGGCTCCCCGGCCGGCTGGTCGTCGGCGCTCTGCCACGCGGTCAGCATGATGCTCGCCTCCCGGGCCCAGATCGCGATGTTCTGGGGCGCGGACCACCGGGCCTTCTACAACGACGCCTACCTGCCGACCATCGGCGCCAAGCACCCGCACGTGATCGGGCAGCCGGCCCGCGAGCACTGGTCGGAGACCTGGGACGTCCTCGGGCCGCTGCTGGACCGGGTCCGGGGGACCGGCGAGTCCTACCGGGGCCAGGACCATCCGTTCGTGCTCGACCGGCACGGCTACCTCGAGGACGTCTACTTCGACCTCTCGTACGACCCCATCCGGGACACGGACGGGTCGATCAACGGCGTCTTCTGCTTCGTCAACGAGACCACCGGGCGGGTGCTGGGCGAGCGGCGGCTGCGGGCGCTGGCCGAACTCGGCTCCCAGCTCGCCGACCTGCAGAGCGCCGCGGAGCTGGGCCGGGCCGCCGCGGGCGTGCCTCGGACGGGCACCGGGCCGACGTGGCCGTTCGCGCTGATCTACCTGCGCGACGAGAGCGGCCGGTTGTCGCTGGCCGGCTGCAGCGGCGCCGACCCGGCGCGGGTCACCAACCAGCCGCCGGGGCTGCTCGCCCGGGTCGCCGCCGATGCGCCCACCGCCACGGTCGACGTCGCCGAGTTGTTCGGCGCGGTGCCGCCCGACGCGGCGGCGCAGGCGCTCCTGTTGCCGATCACGGCGACCAACGAACCCGCCGGGGCGCTCGTGGTGGGTGTCGGCCGCCGGGCTCCCGCTCTCCGACGAGTACCGCGATTTCTTCGACCTGGTCGCCGCCCAGCTCTCCCGGGCCGCCGGCAAGCAGCAGGCGTACGAGCAGGAGCGCGCGCGGGCGGCCGAGCTGGCCGCGCTGGACCGCGCCTCCAACGTCCTGGCACTCACCGGCACCACCGGCGAGCAGCTGGGCGAGCTGCGGGTCTGGCGCCGCGACGGCGACGGCGCCGACGAGGCGGCGCTGACCGAGCTGGCCCGCCTGGTCGGGGTACGCCTGGAGAACGCCCAGCTCTACGAGGCCGAGCACCGGATCGCCAGCACCCCGCGGCACGACGACGTGGCCGTGCTGGCGCTGGAGGCGGCGGAGCTCAACCGCTTCTCGCTGCGGCTCCCGGCCGACCCCACCCGGCTGAGCGTGCTGCGCAAGAGGCTGGAGGACTTCCTCGTCGCCAACCGGGTCGGCGAGACGGACCGGTTCGACCTGACCGTGGCGGTCTCCGAGGCCGTCGCGAACGCGATCGAGCACCCGGTCGCGCCGACCGAGCCGGTGGTCAGCGTCGACGTCACCATTGAGGACCGCACGGTGATCGCCACGGTCCGCGACCGGGGCCAGTGGCGGGAGTCGACCGGCTCCGGCTTCCGGGGCCGCGGACTGGCGCTGATCAGGGCGCTCGGTGACCTGTCGGTGCGCCGTACCGCCGACGGCACCGAGGTGACGCTGCGCCGGCGGCTGCAGAGCTGACCGGCGGGGGCGGGGCGGCGCCGGCCCGCTCTCAGGCGGGGCGGAACCAGTCCTGGTCACCCAGGCCCGAGATCTCCAGCACCCGGGCGACCTGGCGGGACGGCAGCACGGTCAGCGTGCCGGGGAAGCGCTTGGCCAGCCGGACCACGGCGTGGATCGCGGCCGAGTCGAAGAAGGTGACCGCGCGCAGGTCGAGCGTGACCTGCCTGGCCGGCTCGCGCAGGGCGGTGGCGAGCATGGTGTCGGCGGTGGCCATGTCCACCTCGCCGGTCACCACGACGCGGAGGTGATCGCCGTCGGCCTCCGCGCTGGCGGAGAAGACGGGAGGTACGCCCCCTTGATCCACGCAGACACCATGGCACAGCCGGACTGGCAGGGCAACAACCGGTAGGGCGGGGCGGTGGCGGGGGTCACCTCCTCCTCCGGCGATAGGCTTACGCCATGACCGTCCGTGCGCCGCTGACCCCAGGCACGCTCTCCCCGTGGCGACCGGTGCCCTCGCATGTCGCCCGACCGGAGTACGTCGGCAAGTCCCGTCCGCAGGAGTGGCGGGGCTCGCACGTCCAGACTCCGGAGACCATCGAGAAGATGCGGGTCGCCAGCCGGCTCGCCGCCCAGGCGACCCAGCTCGCCGGCGAGCACTGCAAGCCGGGCGTGACCACCGACGAGATCGACCGGGTGGTGCACGAGTTCCTGGTCGACCACGGCGCCTACCCGTCGACGCTGGGCTACAAGGGCTTCCCGAAGTCCTGCTGCACCAGCCTCAACGAGGTGGTCTGCCACGGCATCCCGGACTCGACCGTGCTGGCCGACGGCGACATCATCAACGTCGACGTGACCGCGTACATCGGCGGGGTGCACGGCGACACCGACGCCACGTTCTGCGTCGGCGAGGTCAGCGAGGAGGCCCGGCTGCTGGTCGAGCGGACCCACGAGGCGATGATGCGCGGCATCCGCGCGGTCGCGCCGGGCCGCCAGATCAACGTGGTCGGCCGGGTGATCGAGTCGTACGCCAAGCGGTTCGGCTACGGCGTGGTCCGCGACTTCACCGGGCACGGCATCGGCGAGTCCTTCCACAGCGGCCTCTACGTGCCGCACTACGACAGCCCCCGGCCGACCGACATCATGGAGCCGGGGATGACCTTCACCATCGAGCCGATGATCACCCTCGGCACCTACCAGTACGACATGTGGGACGACGGGTGGACCGTGGTCACCAAGGACCGGAAGTGGACCGCCCAGTTCGAGCACACCATCGTGGTGACCGACGACGGCCACGAGATCCTGACGCTGCCGTGACCGACACACCGGCGGCGCTGCGGGAGGCCCACCACGCGGACGTGTCCGGCGGCTGGCTACGCCCGGCCGTGTTCGGCGCGATGGACGGTCTGGTCACCAACATCGCCCTGATCGCGGGCGTGGGCGGCGGCGGGGTCTCGCCGCGCAGCATCGTGCTCACCGGCACGGCCGGCCTGGTCGCCGGCGCGATCTCGATGGGCCTGGGCGAATACACCAGCGTCCGCTCGGCCAACGAGCAGGTGGCGGCCGAGGTGGCCAAGGAGCGGCGCGAGCTGGAGCGGCACCCGGAGGCGGAGGCGCGCGAGCTGGCCGAGGCGTGGGTCGCCCGCGGGCTGCCCCGCGACCTGGCCATGCAGGTCGCCGAGGCGGTCCGGCACAACCCGGAAGAAGCGCTGCGAATGCACGTCCGGGAGGAGCTGGGCGTCGACCCGGACGAGCAGCCGAGCCCGTGGGCGGCCGCCATCTCCTCGTTCCTGTTCTTCTCGGTCGGCGCCCTGGTGCCGCTGTTGCCCTACCTGTTCGGCGCGACCAACCTCTGGCTGGCGCTCGCGGTCGGTGGCGTCGGGCTCTTCGCCGCCGGGGCGATCGTGGCCCGGTTCACCAACCGGCCCTGGTGGACCGGCGGCCTGCGCCAGCTGCTGCTCGGCGCGGCGGCCGCCGCCGCGACCTACCTGGTGGGCGCCCTGATCGGCATCCAGGGCGGCCTGGGCTGAGCCGACCGGTCCGGCGCTTGTCAGCCGCCGAGCAGGTCGTCGACGCTGCCGTCGACCGGGCGTCCCCGGGCGGCCAGGTCCTCGGCCGTGGCCCGGTTCACCAACCGGCCCTGGTGGACCGGCGGCCTGCGCCAGCTGCTGCTCGGCGCGGCGGCCGCCGCCGCGACCTACCTGGTGGGCGCCCT